>JABSON010000188.1 GCA_013215915.1 Campylobacteraceae bacterium
AAGAAACAAACTATCATTTGAAGTAGAAAAGAAAACACGAGATCTAATAAAATCAGAAAAGATGGCAAGTGTAGGACAGCTTTCTTCACGTCTGGTACATGATTTGCGAAATCCTCTCACTGTTGTTAAAAGCACAGTTGAGCTTTTGAAACTTGGCAATAAAGAAATGGATAAGAAAACAGCTGAAAAATTTGAAAGAATTCAACGAGCTATGAAAAAAATTTCATATCAAATAGAGGATGTTTTAGATTTTGTAAGACAATCAGAATTACATTTGAAACGACAATCAATTTCAGAAATTTTAGAATCAAGACTAGAGTTTTTTGATGAAATTGCAAAATCAAATTCACTAAATTATAAAATTCTTGTAGAAAATGATATTTATATTAGATTTAACCAAACATCACTAGAGCGCTTAATTGACAATAATATATCTAATGCTATTAAATACTCATTTATAAATTCTGCAATTCAAATTAATTTATCATATATCGATGATAATAATATATTATTCGAAATAATTACAAATTCAAAAGAAATAGAAGCAGAAAATAAAATATTTAATGACTTTTATAGGGAGAATAGTAACAGAGGAGGATTTGGATTAGGATTAAAAATAGTAAAAGAGATATGTGACAAAAATAATGTTATCATAAAGCTTGATTCAAATATGAAAGAAACAAAATTTGCTTATAGGTTTAAAATAGATGAAAATATTACTACTTGAAGATGAATTAATGTTAAACAACGCAATAGCTGAGTATCTAAGAGGTATAGGACATTTACTTGATACTTTCTCTGATGGTCAAGAAGCATTTGATAAAATTGATAATTCTTATGATTTATTAGTTTTAGATATAAATACTCCAACTAAAGATGGTTTTGAGATTCTCGAATCTTTAAATAAAAATAAACTTTTTATACCAACTATATTTATATCTGCTTTAATTGAAATGGAAGATATTTCAAAAGCTTATTCTTTAGGATGTAGAGAATATTTAAAAAAACCTTTTCACTTAGAAGAACTAGGTATTAAAATTAATTTAATACTAAAAAAAGATCAAAATACAACTTCACATATAAAGTTCTCTGAGAACTATTCTTATTCAAAAGATAAAAAAACTCTATTTTTCAATAAAGAACCTCAAAACTTAACAAAAAAACAATTAGATATTATTCATATTCTAGCTTTGAATGTAAATATGATTGTAGACTTTGAAAGATTTAGGCTTGATGTTTGGAATGCTGATTTTATTGATAACCCTACAATAAGAGCTGAAATTGCAAGACTTAAAAAATCTCTAAAAGAAGATTTTATAAAAAATATTCGTGGTTTAGGTTATAAAATAAACCGTTACTATTCTGCATAAAGGCTATTTCTAGTCTTTATCCTACATTTACTCTTATTAAACTTACTTTAAAATAATATATTTAATTACTACACAAATTTAAGAACTTTAAAAAAAAAGAAAACATTTGCTATCTTCTTGCTATTTATTCTCATTATACTTTAGATATTAATTACTTTTGCTAAAACATTAATAGCAAAAAGTAAATAAACTTAAAGGAGAATTCTATGAGTCCAGAAAAAGCTCAAGCTTATTGGAAAGAAAATATTTCAATGATCTTAAAACTTTTAGTAGTTTGGTTCGTTGTTTCGTTTGGTTGTGGTATTTTATTTATTAATGAATTAAATACTATTGAAATATCTGGTGTTAAGTTAGGTTTTTGGTTTGCGCAACAAGGTGCAATCTATGTTTTCGTTATCCTTATTTTTGTTTATGTTAAAAAAATGGGTGCAATTGACAAAAAATACGACGTTCACGAATAGGAGAACAAAATGGAATTACAATCTTTAATTTACCTATTTGTAGGTGTATCGTTTGCGGTTTATATCGGAATTGCTTTATGGGCAAAAGCTGGTTCAACTAAAGAGTTTTATGTAGCAGGTGGTGGAGTTCATCCAGTTGCTAATGGTATGGCAACTGCCGCGGATTGGATGTCTGCAGCTTCATTTATTTCATTAGCTGGAATTATTTCTTTTAAAGGAAGTGATGGTGGTGCTTATTTAATGGGTTGGACTGGTGGATATGTATTATTAGCTATGTTACTTGCTCCTTATTTAAGAAAATTTGGTAAATTTACTGTTCCTGACTTTGTTGGTGATAGATATTATTCTGATGTAGCAAGAACTGTGGCTGTTGTTGCTGTTATTTTCATTTCATTTACTTATGTAGCTGGTCAAATGAGAGGTGTTGGAATTGTATTCTCTAGATTTTTACAAGTTGATGTTAATACTGGTGTATTCATTGGTATGGCTATTGTATTCTTTTATTCTGTTTTAGGTGGAATGAAAGGTATTACTTATACACAAGTTGCTCAATATGTTGTTATGATTTTTGCATATACTATTCCTGCAGTTTTCCTTTCACTTCAAGTAACTGATACATTTTTACCACAATTAGGTCTATTTGCGCAAACTTCATTTGAATTCTCAGATGGTGTTAAAGTTATACCAGAAGGTACATATTTACTTCATGCATTAGATCAATCAATTCAAGATTTAGGTTTTGCAGCATATACACAACCTGGTGACTTATGGGGTACATTTATGTTAACTACTGCATTAATGTTAGGAACGGCTGGACTTCCTCATGTAATTGTTAGATTCTTTACAGTTCCTACTGTTCAAGATGCAAGAGTATCTGCAGGTTGGGCTTTAGTATTTATTGCACTTATGTATACAACTATTTCTTCAGTTGCGGCATTCTCAAGAGTTAACTTAATTAAAAATGTTCAAAATGTTGATTATAAAGCATTTGTTCAAGGTGAATTATCTCATAAAGATGGTAGTGCTAATAATGGTAACTGGTTTAAAACTTGGGAAAAAGGTGGATTAATCGCTTGGACTGATATTAATGGCGATGGTAAAATTCAATACTCAAGTGGGGCAGCTTTTGAAGGTGCTAAAGGTAAACCTGTATTTGATGGTAAAAAATTAGCAGAAGATGGACATAGAATTACTACTAATGCTAAACCTGCTAGAAATGATGGAACTATCCAAAATGAATTATATGTAGATAGAGATATTATGGTTTTAGCGAATCCTGAAATTGCAAATTTACCAAACTGGGTAATTGCATTTATTGCAGCTGGTGGATTAGCAGCAGCTTTATCAACAGCAGCTGGTTTATTACTTGTAATTGCTTCTGCTATTTCTCATGATTTAATGGGACAAGTTATATTTAAAGATAAAAAAACTGGAAAAACTACAATGTCAGAGAAATCTGAATTAATGTGGGCAAGAGTTTCAGCAGTAGCTGCTATTTGTGTCGCTGGTTATCTAGGAATAAATCCCCCTGGTTTTGTAGCACAAGTTGTAGCATTTGCATTTGGTTTGGCAGCTGCTGCATTCTTCCCTACAATTATTTTAGGAATATTTGATAAAAGAATGAATAAAGAAGGTGCAATTACTGGTATTTTAACTGGTTTAATTTTCACTTTTGCATACATTGTTTATTTTGTATTCTTAGGCGGAGATAAAGAAGATTATTTATTTGGAATCGCTCCTTCTGGAATTGGAACAATTGGTACATTATTACATTTAATTGTAGCATTCGTTGTATCTAGAATGACTCCTCCTCCTCCACAAGAAATTCAAGACTTAGTTGAAAGTATTAGAATTCCTTCAGGTGTTGGTGAAGCACACGATCACTAAAATATAATTATAAAAAGAGAGCTGAGCTCTCTTTTTATTTTTTTTTGTTAGAATATAAATTATATTTTAATAAAAAAAAATTCTTACAAGGAAAAAAATGAGCCTTAGAGATCAAAAATCATTTTTATCAAACATCCACCCTTTTGGCTTTTTATCTTCAAAACAATTAGATAAATGTATTCAACATCTAGATATTGCTTATTATGAAAAAGATTCTATTATTATATCCCCTGAAAACATACATGATCACTTTTTTATAATTATAAAAGGTTGTGTTCACGAATTTAAAGATGATGAATTAATAATGGATTATTATCAAGAAGATACTTTTGATTCAAACTCACTAATTTATGGAAAAACAAAAAGTACTTATAAGGTTATAGAAGATCTAATAACTTATGAATTAGAAAAAAATACTTTTATTGAACTTATTGAAGAAAACAAAGATTTTAAAGATTATTTTTTAAATGATTTAGTTAATAAACTTCAAATACTAAAAGAAAAAGAGTTTACTTCTGAGCTTTCAACATTTATTTTAGACAAGGTAAAAAATGCAATTGTTCATAATGCATGTATAGTAGATCAAGATTCAGATTTACTAAGCGCAATTAAAAAATCACAAGAACAAAAAACTTCAACTATAATTGTAAAAAAAGAAAATCTTTATGGAATAATTACAGATTCTATTTTAAAAAATGAAGTATTACTTAAAAATAAATCTTTAGATATAAAAGTAAAAGAAATAGCAATTTTTCCAGTTTTATGTATTAAAGAAAATGATTATTTATTTGATGCTTTATCTTTATTAATAAAGAAAAACATAAAAAGATTAGTAGTTTTAAATGATAAAAGTGAAATTATTGGAATTTTAGAACAAATTGATGTTTTATCACATTTTGCAAATCATACAAATGTAGTTGATACTAAAATAAAAAAAGCAAAAGATCTAGATGAACTTAAACAAGCTAGTCTTGATTTAATAAACATAATAAAATCACTTCACGCAAAAGGTGTAAAAGTATCTCATATCTCAAACTTAGTTGGTCAGTTAAATACAAAAGTATATAAAAAACTTTTTGAATTAATTTTACCATCTCATTTACAGAATAAATCTTGTTTAATTGTAATGGGTAGTGAAGGAAGAAATGAACAAATAATTAAAACAGATCAAGATAATGCTTTAGTAATTAAAGATAAAGAAGATGTAGAAAAATTTTATCCATATATGCAAAAAATTACACAAGCTTTAATATCATTTGGATATCCACCCTGCCCAGGTAATATTATGGTTTCAAATAATTTCTGGTGTAAAACTCAAAATGATTATAAAAATGAAACAAAAAAATGGATTAACTTTCCTGATATTCAAAACTACATGGACTTAGCAATATTTTTTGATTCATTTGCAGTTGCAGGTGATAAAAACTTACTAATTGAACTTAAAGATGACTTATTTAAAAGATTACATAAACAAGATGTATTTATGGCTTATTTTGCAAAATCCACTTTAGCTTTTGATACTCCAACAACAGTTGCAAACTTTATGAAAAAAACAAATTATATTGATATAAAAAAAGCAGGAATTTTTCCTATAGTTCAAGGAATTAGATCTTTATGTTTAAGAGAGAGAATAAGAGAAACTACAACAATTAAAAGAATTAGAATATTAGAAGAAAAAGACATTATAAAAAAAACAATGGCAGATGAATTAATTGAAGCTTTTGATGTATTAGGAACACTAAGACTTAATCAACATATATATTTATCTCAAAATAAAAAAGAGATCAACAATGAAATAGATACTCATGAATTAAGTAAAATAAAAAGAGAACTATTAAAAGATTCATTAAAAATAGTAATAAACTTTAAAAAATTTATTTCATATGTT
>JABSON010000189.1 GCA_013215915.1 Campylobacteraceae bacterium
TTTAAATAAATAAAATCATAATTAAAGTATTCTAAATAAAGTGAAGTTGAAAATAAAAGTGAAATAAGAAATGCATTAAGTACATTAGATTTTTTTAAAAATTGTTTTATCATAATAATCTTTTTAATGAATAATATCAAAAACATTTACAAATGTATATAGAAATTAATAATTCAGATACTTATTTAAATAAAATGTCGTTATAATAATTTGTTATTAAAAAAAAGGATTATTATGAAAAAGATTATTATATCTACATTAGCAACTTTGGCTTTAAGTACTTCAGTTTATGCTAATTCAAACACTGGTTGTGGACTTGGTTCTGTTTTAATTGAAGATCAAAGTTCACTAGTAATGCAAGTTTTAGCAGCAACTACAAATGGTACTTCAGGTAATCAAACATTTGGTATTTCTTCAGGTACTCTAAATTGTGATAAACCTGATAATATGGCTTCTAATGATAAGTTAAATACTTTTGTCGCAGATAATATGGATTCTCTAGCAATGGATATTTCAGTAGGTCAAGGCGAAACTTTAGATACTCTTGCATCATTAATGAATGTTAAAAACGTAAGTTTATTCTCTAAAAAATTACAAGCTAACTTTTCAAATATTTATGTAAATGAGAATGTAACGTCAGCTAGTGTAATTAATTCAATTGTTAAAAGCATTTAATATGAAAGAAAAAAGACTAAAAGTTTTACTTTTAAGTCTTTTTTTCTATGTCTTTTTGTTTTCCTCATCACTATTTTCTTTATCTTCATTTGAATATGCAGAAAAAGTAAAACTTTATGAACATTCTTATTATAAAAAACTTTTACACTATAAAAATAATTATAGTGAGGTAGATTCAAATAACTTTTTTGTAAGTAAGAAGGGCAAAAAGAATATTAAAGAAGAATTATTTGAAACTATTAAATCCTTAGAAAATGGATCTAATAATGTATTATGTCGATTTCCACTAAGAACTAAGTGGATAAGTGAAAATATAAAAGATTTAAAAATCAAATATTATGATTGTAAAGATCTAAATATTTATATAAATGAAAATAAAGCTAAATATGTGAGTTTAGTTTTTCCAAATTCTCATATTAATTCTCCTGCTTCAATGTATGGACATACTTTTTTAATTTTTACACAAGAGAAAAATCAAATATTATTATCAAATGCAGTAAATTACGCCGCTCAATCAGATGAAAAAAATGGTTTCTTATTTGCATATAATGGAATATTTGGAAACTATAATGGCAAATATTCAATGCTTCCTTATTATAAAAAAATTAAAGAATATAATAATTTAGAACAAAGAGATATTTGGGAATACAAATTAGATTTTACTGAAGAAGAAATTTATAAGATGGTTTTACATGCTTATGAATTAAAAGATTCATATTCTGATTATTTTTTCTTTTTAGAGAATTGTTCATATAATGTTTTATGGTTTTTAGAAATTGCAAGAGAAAATATTTACTTGGTTAATGAATTCTCTTATAAAACAATTCCTCTTGATAGTATTAAAATACTAAAAAAATATAATTTGATTACAGAGAGTAAATATAGATATTCTAAAATGAAAAAGATGAATTACATTTTAAAAAATAAGATTAAGAAAAAAAAAGATATATCTTTATATATCAAAGAAGATAATACTAAAATATTTAATAATCTAGATTATGAAGATAAAGTATATGCTTTAGATTTAAAAATAGAATATATTCAGTATTTAAGATCAAAAAATAAATTATCTTCAAAAGAGTATTTAAAAAAGTATTTGATTTTATTGAAACAAAGAAGTGAATTTTCTGAAAAAAGTGAATATAATATTAATATACCAAAAAACCCTCTATTATCACATAACTCTTCAAGAGTGTCTATCTCTGTTAGTACTGATGATTCTTATGTTTTAGAAATAAAACCAGCTTACCACAATATATATGACATTTATGATGGTTATTTACAAGGTGCATATATAGACTTTTTGTCAATTGGAATTAAAAAAGATAAAGATTCTATTTTTTTAGATTATTTGAATTTATTAGAAATACAATCTTTATCAAAAAGAAATGAATTAATATCACCTTTATCTTGGGGAATCAAATTAGCCTATAATCATTTTAAAAATCAAAGTGATTATTTTAATATTAAACCTGAAGTAGGTCTTACATACGGAAATGATAAAAACTTTGTTTCCTTTTTAGTGAATACAGATGTTTATTACAAAAGTTCAAATAACATAGTATCTTTAGGTGGGAAAGTGCTTTTTGTATCTAATTATTTCAGTAATTTAAAACTATCTGCATCTTATTCTTATAATAGATATAGAAAAGAAGTCAACAATAATGTTTATGAATTATTTATAACAAAAAAAATATCTGAGAATTTAGCTCTTAATTTATCTTTTCAAAATGATGATTTATATAAAGAAAATAAAGAAAGAATGAAACTAAGTTTATATTATTACTTTTAAATCATAATCATTTAAGTTAAACTTATAAAATTTTCGATAAAATAATCCAATTAATAAACAATACAAAGGATTATACATGGATTCAAGTGCAGACTTAATAAGTTCACTATTACCGTTAGTTGCGTTATTCGCAATTTTCTATTTTTTAATTATCAGACCACAGCAAAAACAAGCAAAAACTCATAAAGAGATGATTGCTTCATTAGCTAAAGGTGATAAAGTTGTAACATCAGGTGGAATAGTAGTAGAAATTACTAAAGTAGAAGACGATTCTTTTAGAGTAAAGAATATTGACAATACTGAAATGAAACTTATCAAAGAATTTGTTACAAAAAAACAAGACTAATTATTATATCAACTCTTTTGAGTTGATATAATTCTCCTACTCCACTCCGAAGGAATAAGATTGAAAATCTTTAATTATAGACTCGTAATATTTATGTTAAGTATAATTTTTGGAGTTGTATTTGCAATTCCTTCATTTATGCAAACTGATTCAGGTAAAAAAATTAACCTAGGATTAGATCTACAAGGTGGATTACATATGCTACTTGGTGTTAATACGCAAGAAGCTGTTGTATCTAAAATCAAAACAATTGCTAGTTCAGTAAAATATTTCACAGATGATGAAGATATTATTATTGACGATTTAAGTTTTAATGAGGAAAGTTTGTCTTTTACAATTTTAGACTCTGATGAAGAGAATAAAGTTGATGAAATGTTAGCAACTATCAAAGGTTTAAATATTTCAAAAAGTACAGAATTAATGTATGAAATATCTTTAACACCTGCTGAAATAGACATCACAAAAGATTTAGCTGTATCACAAGCTGTTGAAACAATTAGAAATAGACTTGATCAATTTGGATTGTCTGAGCCTACTGTTATTAGACAGGGTGCTGAAGATATCGTTGTTGAACTTCCTGGTATTAAAACAGCTGCTGATGAAAAAGCTGCTCGTGAGCTTATCTCAAAACCTGCTAATTTAGAATTAATGGAAGTTGATGAAGAAAGAGCTGATCAATCATATACAATGAGCGAAGATGAAGCATCATCTTATGGGGATGTTATTTTAGAATTCTCAAATGATCCTTCAAGAAAACTACTTGTAAAAGAAATTCCAATTTTAACTGGTTCTCAAATCATTGATGCAAGAGTATCATTTGATCAAGGTAACCAAGCTATTATTAATTTTACACTTAACACAAGTGGTGCTAGAATTTTTGGAGACTTTACTGCAAGATCTGTTGGTAAAAGATTAGCAGTTGTTTTAGATGGTAAAATCTATTCTGCTCCAAATATTAAAGAAAGAATTGGTGGAGGAAGTGGTCAAATCTCTGGTGGATTTACTGTTGCTGAAGCGGGAACTGTTGCTATTGCTTTAAGATCAGGGGCTTTACCTGCTTCTGTTAGATTATTAGAGAAAAGATCAGTTGGACCTTCTTTAGGAGCTGATAGTATTGCAGCATCTATGATGGCATTAATTTTTGGATTTGCTTTAGTTGTTATATTTATGGTTGTATATTATGGATATGCAGGTCTAATTGCTAATCTTGCTTTAGTTACTAATATTTTTATCATTGTTGCAGTGATGGCAATGTTTGGGGCTACTTTAACATTACCTGGAATGGCTGGAATTGTTTTAACTATTGGTATGGCAGTTGATGCTAATGTTATTATCACTGAACGAATTAGAGAACTTTTAAAACAAGGTTTATCTATTCAAAAAGCTATTGAAGATGGATATTCAAATGCAATGAGAGCTATTCTTGATGCAAATATTACAACTTTATTAGTTGCAGTAATTTTATATGCATATGGAACTGGACCTATAAAAGGTTTCGCAGTAACTATTTCTATTGGTATTTTAGCTTCAATGTTAACAGCAATTTTAGGAACACATGGTGTTTATGAAGCATTAAATTCTAAAATGGCAAGAGATAAAAATTTAAGAAAATGGTTTGGTATTAAATAATGGAAATTTTTAAAAGTGCAAAAGTTTATGACTTTATGGGAAGAAGAATTCCATTTTTGGGATTCTCGGCTTTATTAATTATTGCTTCTATTGTTTTATTATTAACAAAAGGCCTTAATTATGGTGTTGATTTTGCTGGTGGAACAATTGTTCAAGTAAAATATCAAAAAGATGCTCCAATTGATGATATTAGACATATTTTAAATAAAACAGAATCTTATTCTAATGCTTCAATTACTGAATTTGGATCACCAGATGAAATCATTATTAAATTAACTGGTTCATCTTCTAATTTAGCTAATGATGTTGGTGATGATATTCACAAATTATTAGATAAGACGGGTACGTTTGAAATCAGAAGAGTAGATATGGTTGGACCCAAAGTTGGTGGTGAACTTAGAGAAAAAGGTATTATGGCCTTATCTTTATCTTTACTAGTAATTTTAATATATGTATCATTTAGATTTGAGTGGAGATTTGCTATTGCATCTATTTTAGCTTTAATTCATGATATTACTATTGCATTAGGAATGATTTCATTATTTGAAATTGAAGTTAATTTAGATATCCTAGCCGCAATTTTAACGATTTTAGGTTATTCTCTAAATGATACAATCATTGTATTTGATAGGATTAGAGAAGGCGTTACTACTACAAAAGAAAAAGTTCTTTCTTCTTTAGTTAATAACTCTGTATCAAAAACTTTATCAAGAACAACACTTACATCGTTAACAACATTTTTTGTTGTATTAACTTTGTTTGCTTTAGGTGGAGAGATTATTCACGGCTTTGCATTTACTATGCTTGTTGGTGTAATAGTAGGGACTTACTCATCTATTTTTATTGCAGCATCGTTTTTAGTAGAATTAAAATTCTCACTTGAGAATTTTAGATCAAAAGAAGCTGATAAAATTAGAAGAAAAAAAGAAAAAGATAAATTAAGAGCAATGTACGAACAAGGTACAGTGTAGAGATATTTTTACATATCATTTTTATTTATAATTCTTAATAATGAAGAATTTAAACTAAATTTTTAGTTTAAATTCTTTTTCTTAAAATACAAATCTCATTTTATAAAAAACAAATATTATTTATCATCCTATTTTCACTTAAATTAAATAGTGGATCTTAAAAGTAAAGAATTATAAACTTATTTATCT
>JABSON010000019.1 GCA_013215915.1 Campylobacteraceae bacterium
AGTAATTAAAAATATTGTTCAATCAATTTATAATACGAATAATAAATTATTAGAAGAAGTTGATTATTTGGTATCTTTATATATACTGCATTCACAGCATAAAAATGATTATATTAAAAAATTCCAATATGGTTCTGCATTTGTAATATTTCTACTTATAATATTTACTTTCTTACAATTAAAATCTATTGAAGATAATGCTAAAAAAATATTAGACTTTACAAAAAAATTAAGTTTAGAAGAAAATGATTCTCGGTTAGAAACAATAGAAATTGATGCAGAGAAAGAAATTGTTGAAGTAGCTGATACTTTAAATTGTTTTGTAAATAAAATTAATAAAGCAATGGATTATTCTTCC
Source organism: Campylobacteraceae bacterium (assembly GCA_013215915.1). GTDB lineage: Bacteria > Campylobacterota > Campylobacteria > Campylobacterales > Arcobacteraceae > NORP36. The sequence goes on from JABSON010000019.1 coordinate 359, forward strand.
CTAGCGGTAAAACAATCTCAAAATGCTTCTTTAAAATTAGAAGAAATAACAGATGAATTTGATAAAATATTGTCTAATTTAAATCAGGCAAATGAGATTTCAATACACTTAAATAAGAGTGAAGATATGGTTATTGAAACAACAGAGAATTTAATCTCATCCACTAAAAAACTTGAGGAGTTAAAAGCTGAGTTAGATAAATTATTAATAGTTTGTAAAAATAAATAAATATATTCTTTTAATTGCTAAATTAATTAAGATATAATGATAAGAAATAGTATATAGGAATAGCAATGGTATATTTAACAGGAGCTGGTCCTGGAGACTTAGAGCTTTTAACAATTAAAGCTTTAAGAGTAATTCAAAAAGCTGATATCATCATATATGATAGATTAGCAAATAATGAAATTTTAAAAGAAGCAAAAGAAAATACAGTATTAATTTATGTTGGAAAAGAAAAAGGGAATCATAGAATTCCTCAAGATGAAATAAATGAATTACTTTATCAAAGTAGTTTAAAATATGAAAATGTAGTAAGACTTAAAGGTGGAGATCCTTTTGTATTTGGTAGAGGAGCAGAAGAAGCTTTATACTTATACAAAAGAGCACAAAAGTTTGAAATAATCCCAGGAATCACCTCTGCTATTGCTGTTCCTGCTTATGCTGGAATTCCTGTAACGCATAGAAATACCACTCCTTCTTTTAGAGTAGTAACAGGTCATAGAAAATCGTCTTCAAATATAGCAGAGATTAATTGGGCTTCATTTATAGAAGATGAAACAATTATATTTTTAATGGGTTTACATAATATTGAATTAATAGTTTCGAAACTACTAGAAATTGGAAAAGATAAAAATTACCCATGTGCAATTATCTCAAATGGTACAAGAGCAGATCAAAAAGTAATTGTAGGAACATTAGAAACTATTGTAGAACAATCAAAAGAAGCGGTAAGCCCAGCTATTATAATTGTAGGTGAAGTTGTAAATTTAAGAAAAGAGTTAAATTGGTTTATGTAAATTTAGGAAAATAAATTTCCTAAATTTATTTTTTTCTTACATATAATATGTTTTTAGAATTTCTTCATTAATTTCTTTTTTACTTATATTTATTAAATTATTATCTTTAAATACTTTTAATGTTCTTGATAATGTCTCAGGTGTCATATTTAACATTTGGGCAATAAGAATATTTTTTGTTTTAAAAAAATCTACATTATGTTCAACTATATATTTTGCAACTTTTTGTTTTGTGTCTAATATTAAATGAGTTGAAATAATATTTTCAAGAGTTTTTATCTTTTTAATTAAAGAAGCTTGTATTTTCATTGTAATATTAACATTTGTTTGCATAATCTTTTTAAATTCTTCAAAATCAATCTTAAGAACTTCGCAAGATGTTAAGGCTTCTGATGTTGCAGGATAAGAAATATTTTCAAAATTAGCAAACTCTGCTATTAATTCATTTTCATGAAAAAATTTAATAATCAGTTCTTTATCTGATGAAGTTACCTTATATAATTTCAAAGTACCTTTTGCAAGTATGTGTAAATACTTAGGATCATCACCTTCATAAAAAAGTATATTTCCTTTATTAAGTTTTACTACACTTGAAATTTTTTTAATCTCATCTAATAAGTTTTCACTCATGTCTTCAAATAAAAATAATTTTTTTAATTCCATGTTTTTATATACTCCTTAACTTTATTTTCAAAATATTCCATTCTTTTTTTACCTTTAGGAATTGTTTTTCTTAAGGCTTTCATTTCGTTAAGAAAAGACGAAATGTCTTTTGGTATAAGATTATTTATATATTTTTTAAACTCTTTTGCAAAAGCAGGAGAAGAGCCTGAAGTTGATATAGATACAATTAAATCATCTTTTTTTACATATGATGGAAAAATAAAATCACAATAATCTGCTTTATCTACGCAATTACAAAGTATTCTTGATGACCTAGTTTCTAAGTATATACTTTTTTGTAAGTCTATATCATTAACAGCAACTATAATAATATCATAAGATAAATAATCATTTTTTTCATATTTCTTATTTATTATTTTAATATTATTCTCTTCAGCTTTTACTTTCATTTTAATTGATATATTATCAGCTAAAATGCAAATATCTAAAGTGAAATCTAATAATTTTTCTAACTTCTCATAAGCAATATAACCAGCACCTACGATTAAAATCTTTTTGTTTTTTAAATCAAACATCATTGGGAAATATGACATTACGTATCTTTTAGAAGATCATATGCTTCTTTTATTGAATGGACTCTCTTAGTAGTAAATAACAAGATTGCAGCATTCAATTTAGCTAATTTATAAAGCTCAGGTGATGGATTATTAATAATATTAATATTTTCATTTATTGAAATATTTTCATACTCAGTAGTATAATAAATATCAAAATCTTTTAAGAATATTTTATGTTCTATTAATTCATCATTTTCTTCTTCCCAGTATTTAAAATCAGAAAATACTTCTGGATTTCCTTCATTACCTTTAAGAACTAATAAATTTTCATAATTCTCTTTAAATAATAAGTTATATTTTTTTACATAAGGTTTATGAAAAGCTGAAGTTAAAGCATATTTTGAAGAGGCTGGGTTTAATAATTTTTCAACAGTATTAAAAATAGATCTCAAAAATAATTTTTTTCTTAAATCTGTTAAGTTTGACAATTCTTGAAAGTACTCTTTTCTATCAAAAAAATGTATATTATCTGCTATTTTTACATTTTTACACAATTCTTTTACAGTAATTCCATTCTTTGCAGGTTGTAAATAATCACCAGAAATAATTAAATCAAAAGATTTATAATCTTTATTATTTTTAAAAAACTTCTTTAATATTTTAGCATATAAAGGAAATAAATATGGCTGATTTGTTTTACCATCATATGAAAAACCAAGCTCAATTGATTCAGGAATTTCTACTTTTTTGATATAAGTATTACAAGCTTCGAAACATGCTTTCAATTCATCACTACTCTCTAGTTTAACGCGCAGACACATTAAAAAAGCGGCACTCTGTTCTATTTCACACTTTTGGTCTAAAATCATCTTAAAAGCTTCAAAACACTCATCAAAACTTAAATCTCTATTTGATTTAGGTCCAGTTGCTACTGCTTTTAAAAAAGGAAAAAAACTCATATATAATCCTAATTATTTTTCATAATTTTAGCATAAATTCGTAATTTTTAAACTTCAGTTTTACATAAAAAAATTATTTAAGCTTTAAATTTTATAAATAGGAGTATTTTTGTCTTAATTAAAACTTAAGAAAATTGATTAGAATCAAAGTTTATGTAACTATTTAGTGATAATATTACTACGTAACAAATGAAAATTAACACAAGGAGACGTTATGGCACTTTCGAGAAGAGATTTCTTAAAGAGTTCAGCAGCAGCATCTGCAGCAACAGCAATTGGTATGAGCGTACCAGTAGAAGTTCAAGCAGCGGCAGCTAAAGCGGAAGAAAACTGGAGATGGGATAAAGCAGCCTGTAGATTTTGTGGTACTGGGTGTGGAATTATGCTTGCAACTAAAGGTGGTAAAATAGTTGCAGTTAAAGGTGATCCAGCAGCACCTGTTAATAGAGGACTTAACTGTATTAAAGGTTATTTTAATGCAAAAATTATGTATGGTGCAGATAGATTAAAAAAACCATTATTAAGAGTTAACTCTAAAGGTGAATACGATAAAAAAGGTAATTTTGCAGAAGTTTCTTGGAAAAGAGCATTTGACGAAATGGAATTCCATTCTAAAAAAGCTTTAAAAGAAAATGGCCCTGAATCAGTTGCTGTTTTCGCATCTGGCCAATATACTATTATGGAAGGTTATGCATCTCAGAAAATGATGAAAGGTGGATTTAGATCAAATGCTATTGATCCAAATGCTAGACATTGTATGGCTTCAGCCGTTGTTGGATTCTACCAAACATTCGGAATTGATGAGCCATCTGGTTGTTATGATGATATTGAGTTAACTGACACTGTTGTAACTTGGGGATCAAACATGGCAGAAATGCACCCTATTTTATGGTCAAGAGTAACTGATAGAAAATTATCAAATCCTGATAAAGTAAAAATCATTAACTTATCAACTTACAGACATAGAACTTCTGATATTGCAGATACTGAAATTATTTTCAAACCAAATTCAGATTTAGCTTTATGGAATTATATTGCTAGAGAAATTGTTTATAATAATCCAGAATCAATTGATTGGGATTTTTTGAAACAAAATATTATTTTTGCTGCATCTCCTGTTAACTTAGGTTACGGAATGAGAGATCCAAGAAATGATAAGTCTATTGCTGATGGTAAATATACTGCATTAGAGTTAGAAACTATTAATAAAGAAGCTGTAAAAATCGTATCTGAAGATGAAGCACCTGCTTTAAGTCATTATGGTTATAAAGCTGGTGATAAAATGGTTAATAAAAATGCTGGTTTAAAACACTGGGAAATTTCTTTTGAAGATTATAAAAAATCTTTAGAGCCTTATACTCCTGAATATGTTACTAAGATTTCTAAGGGTGATCCTGATGAGTCTGATGAAGTTTTCATGAAAAAAATTAAACAATTAGCTGATTTATATATTGAAAAAGGAAGAAAAATTGTATCTTTCTGGACTATGGGTATGAATCAACATACACGTGGTACTTGGGTAAATACATTAGCATATAATGTTCACTTCTTATTAAATAAACAAGCTAAACCAGGTTCTGGTGCATTCTCATTAACGGGACAACCATCTGCTTGTGGAACTGCAAGAGAAGTTGGTACGTTCACACACAGATTACCTGCTGATATGATGGTTAAAAATCCTAAACATAGAGCAATTACTGAAAAAGGTTGGAATATTCCAGCTGGAACTTTAAATCCTGTTGGAAATCAACATGTTATGAAAATCATGAGAGATATAGAAGATGGTTTTGTTAAGTTTGCATGGATTGCAGTTACTAATATTTTCCATACTACAGCATCTGCTAAGCATTGGATTAAAGCGGCACGTGAAATGGATAACTTTATTGTGTGTTCTGATGGGTACCCAGGTATTTCTGCAAAAGTAAGTGATTTAATTTTACCTTCTGCTATGATTTATGAAAAATGGGGAGCTTACGGTAATGCCGAAAGAAGAACTCAACATTGGAGACAACAAGTATTACCAGTAGGTGATGCAATGAGTGATACTTGGCAAATTGCTGAGTTTATGAAAAGATTTACTGTAAATGATTTATGGGGACCTTATACACTTAGAAATGGTGTTAAACTTAAAGATGTAAGAGATGACGCAGTTAAAATGGGTTATTCAAAAGATACTTCTATGTTTGATATTTTATTTGCAAGTAAAAAAGCTAGAGCATACAAATTAGATAAAAATGATCCAATCCAAGCTAAATATGATAACTCAGAAGCATATGGAGATTCAAGAAATGTTCTTGGTTCTGATGGTAAAGTATTTGATGGTTACGGTTTCTTTATTCAAAAATATTTATTTGAAGAATATGCTGACTTTGGACGTGGACATGGTCACGATTTAGCTGATTTTGATACTTACCATAAAGTAAGAGGATTAAAATGGCCAGTTGTTGATGGTAAAGAAACTCAATGGAGATTTAATGCTAAATATGATCCATATGCAGCTGCCCAAAACCATGGAGAATTTGCATTCTATGGAACTTTAGCTAAAAAATTATCATTTGGTAATTTAAATGGAATTACTAAAAAAGAGAAAACTAGCTTAAAAAATAAAGCTAAAATCTTTGCTCGTCCTTATATGGATGCACCAGAAATGCCAGATGAAGCTTACCCTATGTGGATGAGTACAGGTAGAGTTCTTGAGCATTGGCATTCAGGTACGATGACTATGAGAGTTCCTGAATTATACAGAGCTGTTCCTGAAGCTTTATGTTATATGCACCCAGAAGATGCTAAAAAATTTGGAGTAACTCAAGGTGGCTTGGCATGGGTTGAATCAAGAAGAGGAAGAGTTAAAGCAAGAGTTGAAACGAGAGGAAGAAATAGACCTTCTAGAGGTTTAGTTTTTGTACCTTTCTTTGATGAAAAAGTATTTATTAATAAAGTATGTTTAGATGCGACTTGTCCTCAATCTAAACAAACTGATTATAAAAAATGTGCAATTAAAATTTATAAAGCGTAAAGAAGGTGAATTGATAATGAATGCTAAGCATGGCAATAACAATATTTTCTTGTCATATTCATTATTAATTGAAATTATCAATTCATAAGGGAGTTTATTTTTGAGCAAAAATATTCCTAAAAAAGATCAAAATTTGTCAAGAAGAGAATTTTTTTTAACAAGTACAAGAAGTGCAGGTTTACTTGTACTTGGAGGTTTAGTATGGAGTGCATATGTTGATGAGGCGAGCTCGTCACCATTGATTCTACGACCTCCAGGAGCTGTTGAAGAAAATGACTTTTTAACAAAATGTATTAAATGTGGACTTTGTGTTGAAGCCTGTCCATTTGATACTTTATTATTAGCGGAACCTGGTTCAAACAAACCTATTGGAACACCATATTTTATTCCAAGAGAAGTGCCATGTTATATGTGTGTAGATATACCTTGTGTACCTATCTGTCCGACAGATGCACTTGATGAAAGTTTAGTTACGCAAGCTGGTAAATTAAATATTAATAAAGCAGATATGGGACTTGCAATTATTGATGAGAAAGCTTGTATTGCCTTTTGGGGAATACAATGTGATGCTTGTCATAGAGCTTGTCCCCTAATTGATGAAGCAATTACGATTGAGTATAAAAAGAATGAAAGAACGGGAAAACATTCTTTTTTAACTCCAAAAGTACACCCTGATGTATGTACAGGATGTGGTTTGTGTGAACGTGCTTGTATCACTGAAAAAGCTAGTATTTTTGTTTTACCTAGAGAGCTTGTTACTGGATATGCTGGATCGCATTATATAAAAGGCTGGGATAAAAATGATGAAAAAAGATTAATTAATGCTAAAGAGATTAAAACTACTACGGAAATTAGTAAACGATCTCCAATGGATTCGTTAAATGATATGGGAGGACTTTTAGATGATTAGAGAATATAAATATCTAATTCTAAGAAGGTTTACTCAAATTAGCATTATGTTTTTATACATGAGCGCAAATATTTGGGGATTAACTATATTACAAGGGAATTTATCTTCTTCATTATTTTTAGAATTTATACCATTAAGTGATCCTTATGCTGCATTACAAATGTTAGCAGCAGGAACACTTTTAAGTGTAGATTTATTAATTGGTGTTTTTATAATAGTCGTTTTTTATGGGCTGTTTGGAGGAAGAGCTTTTTGTTCTTGGGTTTGTCCAATTAATATTGTAAGTGATTCAAGTAATTACATTAGAAGAAAATTTGGATTCAATAAGATACAAAAAAAACAACCAGCAAGCAGAAACCTAAGATATTATATTTTAGGTCTCTCATTTATTATTTCATTTGCTTTAGGAGTAACAGCTTTTGAAGCGGTATCTCCAATCTCTATGGTTCATAGAGGTTTAGTATTTGGAATGGGATTTGGTTGGAGCGCAATACTAATAATATTTTTATTTGATCTTTTTGTTCTAAAAAATGGTTGGTGTGGTCATATTTGCCCTTTAGGTGGATTTTACTCACTAATTGCGAGATTTAGTTTAATAAAAGTAGATCATAATGTAGACAATTGTACAGCTTGTATGAAATGTAAAGAAGTTTGTCCAGAGAATCAAGTTTTGTTTATGGTAAATAAAGAATCAAAACTTGTTTTATCAGGTGAATGTACAGCTTGTGCTAGATGTATAGAAGTTTGCGATGATGATGCTTTAAATTTTTCAATAAGAAATTTAAAAGGAGAAAGAAAATGAAGTTAAAAAATATAACTTTAGGATTAGCTGCAGCAGCTGCAATATTAATTGCAGGATGTTATGGAAGTAATGATATGTCAAAAGATGAATCAGGTATACAAAAAGCTAAGATGGTTACAGAAGCATCTTTAGGTTTAAGAAAAACTGATTTATATACTGAAAGCACTACTACTGGTAATAAAACTATGTATGGTAAAAGTCCTGTTATGAGTGGATATAAAATTAAAAGAGCTTATCAAGATGCTCCTCCAATGATTCCTCATGATGTTGAAGGTTTATTACCAATTACTAGAAATAATAATCAATGTATTGGTTGTCATGATGTGTCAGTTGCTTCTTCAATGGGTGCAACACCACTTCCAAAATCACATTACACTGATTTTAGACCAAAACATAATTATTCAGATAAAGAAGGTTTTTCTAAATCAATTGATAATATGAAAAATGAAATATCTATTAAACCAATGGATACTCTTTCTAACTCTAGATTTAACTGTACTCAATGTCATACTCCACAAAGTACAGGAAAATTAGCAGTTGAGAATACTTTTGAAGCAAACTTTACAAAACCTGATGGTGAAACAAAATCAAGTTGGTATGAAGTTATGGATAAAGAATTAGATACACTGAAAAAATAATGAAAAGAAGAGAGCTATTTAGCTCTCTTACTTCATCTTTTAGAAACAAAGATGAAAAAAGAGAGAAAGTATTAAGACCACCCTACTTTGCAGATGAAAGTATATTTTCTGACTCATGTAATGAGTGTGATGGTCTTTGTGCCAAAGTATGTGAAACTAATATAATATTTATTCAAGAAGATAAAACACCTAAATTAGATTTTTCAAATGCTGGTTGTACGTATTGTGATAAATGTGCAGAAGTTTGTCCTACTGATGCTCTAAAACTAGAGAATAAAAAAAATATAAATACAAAAATAACAATAAATATTTTAGAATGTTTATCCTGGAATCAAGTAATGTGTTTTTCTTGTAAAGATCCTTGTTTAGATGATGCAATTGATTTTTTAGCTTTATTTAGACCAAGTATAAATGATTCTTGTACTTCTTGTGGTTATTGTATTAAATCTTGTCCTGCAAACGCAATAAAAATAGGAGAATAAATGAACTTTTTTAAAACATCAATATACATTTTTTTATTCTTTTCTACACTTATTAATATTCAAGCAAAAGATATAAACCCATCATATGAAATTTTGGTTTCTTCTTCTGTTAGTGATATATTAAAAAATAAAAACACTTTATTAATTTCCACAAAAGATGGGAATATTGAAGAGTTTCATTTCGATACAAAAAAACTAAAACATATTTATAAAAGTAAAAAGATTAAAAACTTTTTAGGAAAAGAAGTAAATTCAAAAATTTATTCTATTGATAAAATAGATAATAAAATTTTAGTTTTATTTCAAGGAAAAAAAGGTGCAAGATCTATTTCTATTTTAGAAAATAATAAAGAAGAATTAATTATTTCAGATGAGAAAAGATTATTCATAGCAAAAGCGAAATTCATAAATAAAGATTTTATTATATTTGCAACATTAAGTAATGAAGTCTATTTATATGATATTAAAAAACAAAAATATGTTTTCACAAAACAAATATCTGCTTCTAAGTTTTCAGACTTTACTTTAAATGAAAAAAAAGACGAAGCTATTATTGCTGATGAAAGTGGCAATTTACACAAAATTTTTACTTCAGATGGAAAGCTTCTTAAAGTATATGAAAAACAAAATCTAGATAATGTATTTCAGGTATCATATAAAAATAATATTATATTAACAGCTGGGCAAGATAGAAAAGCTGTTGTTTATAATCAAGGTATAACTTATTCAAAAAAGGTAGAATTCTTAATATATGCCTGTGACTTAAGTCCTAGTGGTATTCTTGCAGCAATTGCAAATGATGAAGACAACAATGTACTTATTTTTAATACAAAAAATAAAAAAGAGTTATTTTCTTTAAGAGGAAATAAGATGACACTTAATAAAATTTTATTTATTAATGAAAGTGAAATCTTTATAGCAAGTGATGATAAAAAAATAACATATTATAATTTAAAGGAAATAAAATGAATATATCAAGTATAGTAGTAAAAACTCTTCCAAAGTTCTTAGCTCAAGTTGTACAAGATTTAAAAGATTGTGAAGTATGCGATTATCATATGCACGATGAAAAAGGTAGAATTATTATTACAATTGAAGGTGAAGGTGTAGAAGAAGAACTTAAAAAACTTAGAATTGTTGAGAACATTAAACATGTAGCATCTGCTGATATGCAAATGGCCTATAGTGAAGATGAACTAGATAAAAACATGGAAATACTTAATAATGCTGATGTAGTGCCAAAAGATATTAATGATGAGTCAATTTCTCCTGATAAAATTATTTATAATGGAGACTTAAAAAGAAAAGATCTTGAATCATTTGCAAGAGAACTAGATACTGCTGAATTAGTAGCAAAATAAGTATATAAATAAGATAGCTATAAATAATAGCTATCTTATTATGTAACCTAACTACTCAAAAACTATAAATTAATTATATTAACTTACTAAAAAAAATCTTTTTCTACAAATTTACAAATTCTTTTTTAAAAAACTACTATTTCATTTCATTGTATATAATTTTCTTTATCTAACAATAATAAGTTATTTAATTATAAAATAGACAATATGGTAAATTAAATTTTACTTAAATATACATAATCTTTCTTTTATTTATTAATTATTATTTTAAGTTAATACCTAAATATAGCAAGTTAATTAATTTCGAGAGTCATTATTATTAAATATAATTCTTTTATAAATAATTTAATTAAAAATATAATAGTTATTATTTTCTCATATATTATTATTTATCTTAATAAAATAACCTATTAATAGGGATTATTCTAATTATTTATTATTATAAAAATATTTTCTTGATTCAAGTCAAATATACAAACTTAAAGATATATTATAATTCTAATGTAATTCAAAGGATTTAGGATGAAAGAAAATAAAATTGTTTTTTACGGTTCAATTTTAAGTTTTATAATTGCCTCATGTCTTTTTGTTTACACAGCGTATGCATCTAATATGTTATCTTATTTATCAAGTGACCCTAAAGCCTGTATCAATTGTCATACAATGGATTCAGCTTACGCAACTTGGTCAAGAAGTTCACATAAGAATGTAGCTAAGTGTATTGACTGTCATTTACCTGTTGGAGATTTTATTGCAAAATATAAATCTAAAGCAGTTGATGGTTGGAATCACTCAGTTGCATATACACTTAATACTTATAAGAATAATATTCGAATAAGTGAAGATGGTGCTAACCGTGTACAAGCTAACTGTGTAAGATGTCATAGTAAAACATCTTCTCAAATGCTAGTAAACAAAAATAATTATCACGCAGATAGTGATGAAGCACTTAAAAATGGTCGAAGATGTTGGGAATGTCACAAATACACTCCTCATGGTAAAGTTAGAAGTTTAACATCAACTCCATATACACTTGGCGTTAATGTAAAAATGAAATAAAAGGTGAAATAATGAAAAAGTTTAAGTTATTACTTGCTGGTTCTGTTCTTGCAATTGCTTGTATGTCTGCCCTATTAGCAAACATCAACGAAAAAAAAGAGGAAACTAAATCACTTCGTTCTGTTCCTAAAATGGACAGATGGGAAACTAAAAACGAAGAGTTTAGAAAATTATATCCAAGACAATATGATTCATGGAAAAAAACTAGAAATTCTGATGACATAGGTGATATGTTAAAAGAATACCCTGAATTAGTGGTACTGTGGGCTGGTTATGGATTTGCAAAAGATTATAATGCACCAAGAGGTCACTTTTATGCAATTGAAGATAATAGAAATACTTTAAGAACAGGTGGACCTGTTGATGCTAAATCTGGACCAATGCCAACTGCTTGTTGGACATGTAAAGGGCCTGATGTTCCAAGACTTATTAATGAAGTTGGAGAAGAAGAGTTTTTCTCAGGAAAATGGGCTAAATATGGTTCTGATATTATCAACCCGATTGGTTGTGTAGATTGTCATAATCCAGAAACGATGGAATTACAAGTTAACAGACCTCATTTAAAAAGAGCACTTGCATCAAACCCTGATTTAATTAACATGGAAGATGCAACTCAACAAGATATGAGATCATTAGTATGTGCTCAATGTCATGTTGAATATTATTTTAAAAAAGTTAAAACTGCTGCTGGTAAAAAAGCTGCAATCGTTACTTTACCATGGGCTAAAGGTACATCTGTTGATGACATGGAAAAATATTATGATGAAATTAATTTCAAAGATTGGACTCATAAAATTTCTAAAACTCCTATGTTAAAAGCACAACATCCAGGTTACGAAATGTGGATGACAGGAGCTCACGGTAGAAATGGTGTTTCTTGTGCAGATTGTCACATGCCTTATAAAAATGAAGGTGGAATTAAATATACAGATCATAATATAGGAAATCCTTTAGATAATATGGATAACTCTTGTATGACTTGTCACAGAGTTTCAGAAGCTTCTTTACTTGATAATATTCAAAGAAAGAAAGAAAGAAAAACTGAATTACATAAAGATGCCATGGAAGTTATTGCAGCTGCTCACTTAGAAGCTGGAAAAGCTTGGGAATTAGGCGCTACAAAAGAAGAAATGGCACCTGTATTAATGGACATCAGACATGCACAATGGAGATGGGATTATGCAGTAGCATCACATCCAGCGTTCTTCCATGCACCAGAAGAAACTCTAAGAGTTTTAGCAACTGCTGTTAAATTAGGTGGAGAAGCTAGACTTAAATTGTCTAAAATCTTAGCTAAATATGGAGCAATTGATTATAAAGTACCTGTTTACTCTACAAAAGAAGAAGCACAAAAAGTTACTAACTTACCTTTCAAAAAGTTAATAGACCAAAAAATGAAATTTAGAAATGGTTTATTAAAAGAATGGAAAAAAGAAGCAGAAGAAAAAGGAATTTATAATCCTAAATCTACTGAGATGGTAAAAGATAAAACTTCATACGGACAATAAGATAAAAGAGCTTCGGCTCTTTTGTTTTTACATTTAATTATTAATTTAGTTAAATAACACCGCTTATCTTCCTTAGGTGTTATTTAGCTAAATTAATATAATCTATTAAATCTACTTTAGGCTAATTTATGAAAAAAACCCTTAAAAAACTTCTATCTCTTGATATTATGATTGTTCTATTATTATTTATGGCATTCTCTTGTGCTATTGCAACTTTTATTGAAAATGACTTTGGACCCTTAGCTGCTAAATCTTTTGTATATGCTCAAATTTGGTTTGAAGCTATTATGTTAATTCTAGTACTTGGAATAATTGCAAATATAATTTGGTTTAAAATGTATAAAGTCAAAAAAATATTTACTTTTTTAATTCACATTTCACTTATATTTATTTTTGTTGGTGCAGCAATGACTAGATACATGGGTTATGAAGCTAGCATGACTATAAACGAAGGTGAAATGACTAATAAAATATTATCAAGTGATGAATTTATACAAGCAAATATCACTTATAAAGATTTAAATATTAAAGATAATAAAAAAGTTTTAATGACTCCTTTAGCACAAAGTTCATATAAAAAAACATTTAGGATAAATAACAAAAAATTAGTTTTAGAATATGATGAGTATTTACAAAATGCAGTTGAGCGAATAGTTGATGATGAAAATGGAGCTCCATTAATAAATTTAATTATGACAAAAATGATGGGATCTACTAGTATTGATTTAAAAGATAAAAGTATTAAAGAAAGTAAATATGTATCTTTTTCACTAAATAAAAAAATTACAAGTTCTAAAGCTTCTGTAAACTTTTATACTCGTGATAATAAAATCTATTTTACAACTAGTATAGATGCATCTTGGGATTCTTCAAATGGTAAATCAACAGGAAGAATCAAAAAAAATACAGAAGAACAATTATCATCAAAAAGAGTTTATTCAATTGCATCATCTAGATGGTTAGTTCCAGAAGCCAGTGCAAAAGGAATTATTAAAACTATTTCAGTTCCACTTGAAGAAGTAGCTAAAAAAGACAGAATTAATGCCTTAAGAATTAAAGCTACTTATGATGGACAAACAAAATATATATCACTATTTGGAAAAGGTGGAACATTTATAGGTTATAAAAGAAGTATAAGTTTTGATGATATTAATATAACTATGTCTTGGGGCGCTATTAATATGACTCTTCCTTTTTATCTTAAATTAGAAAAGTTTGAACTTGAAAGATATCCAGGTTCAAATGCTCCTTCTTCTTATTCATCATATGTAAAAGTTTATGATACAAAAAACCTAAAAGAATCTATTTCTTTTCATATATATATGAATAATGTTTTAGATTATCAAGGATATAGATTTTTCCAATCATCTTATACTAATAATGAAACAGCTTCTGTTTTATCAATTAATAAAGATCCAGGAAAAATTCCAACATATATAGGTTATTTTTTACTATTTGCAGGTTTAATTTTTAATCTTTTCTCTAAAAATTCACAGTTTAGAAAATTAGCTAATAAAAAATATACAAAAGAAAGTATTAAAAAATCATATTTATTAAAAAATACAGCTTTTATTTTTATAATGCTGGCAACTCTATTTTCAAATAATACCTTAGAAGCTAATAGTGACTATGCAAAAAATTTAAATAAAACTGATATCTCAAAACTTATAAATATAGATATAAAACATGCAAAAGAATTTGGAGAAGTATTATCTTTAGATTATCAAGGAAGAATTAAACCTCTTAACTCTTTAGCAATTGAAATTACAAATAAAATTATGAGAACAAATGAGTTTTTAGGACTTAATGAAAATCAGATTTTATTATCTATGACAATTTATCCAAGACTTTGGCAAGAGATTAAATTCTTAAAAGTTAAAAGTCCTAAATTAAAAGTTTTACTAAAATTAAAAAACAATGAAAAAAGATTTGCTTTTAAAAATATTTATGATGAAAATGGATCTTATATTTTAGAATACTTTTTAGAACTTGCTAATAAAAAGAAACCAGCTGTACGAGATAAATTTGATAATGAAATTATAAAAATTGATGAAAGATTAAATATTGCATACACAGTTTTTACAGGTGGGTTTTTAAAGTTATTTCCTAAAATAGATGATGCTAATAATAAATGGTTTGACCCTACTCAAGCACAATATGTAATATCTGCTTTAAATACAACAGATGAAGATTTAAAAGAAAATGAAGCTATAGAAATTACTGAAATGATTAATACATATATAGAAAATGTAGAAAAAGCAAGTTTAGGTGGCTCTTGGAAAAATGCAGATAAATCTTTAAAAATAATAAAAGATTACCAATATAAATATGGTTCAAGAGTAATTCCAACTTCAAATAAATTAGAAGCAGAACTTTTATTTAATAAATTAGATATATTTAATAAATTAACTTTTCTTTATTTAATTTTAGGACTTATTTTAATTATATTTGTATTGTTAGAAATATTTTATAATAATTCTTTTGTAAATAAAATCTCAAAATCTACTTTAGTTTTATTAATTATTGCATTTTTTATTCATACTTTTGCTCTTGGATTAAGATGGTATATTTCAGGTCATGCACCATGGTCTAATGGTTATGAATCAATGATTTATATTTCTTGGGCAATAATTCTTGCTGGAATCTTTTTCTCAAAACAATCATCTTTAGCACTCGCAACTACAGGAATATTATCTGGACTTACATTGTTTGTAGCTCATTTATCTTGGTTAGAACCACAAATAAATACTTTAGTTCCAGTTCTAAAATCATATTGGTTAACGCTTCATGTATCTATAATTACAGCTTCATATTCATTTTTAGCGCTTTCTGCTATATTAGGTTTTATAACTTTAATATTCTTTATACTTGCAAATCCTAAAAAAGAAGATGATAGATTCTTCTCAATTCTTGCAGCCATTAAAGAAACAGGAAGAATTAGTAAAATGGCTATTTATATAGGTTTAGTATTTTTAATTGTTGGAAACTTTTTAGGTGGAATTTGGGCAAATGAATCTTGGGGAAGATACTGGGGGTGGGATCCAAAAGAGACTTGGACTTTGGTATCTATTTTAATATATGCAGTGATTATTCACTTACAATATGTTAAAAATCTACTTACAGACTTTGGATTTGCTGTTTTATCTTTAATATCATTTTCATCAATTGTAATGACTTATTTTGGAGTAAATTATTATCTAACTGGAAAACACTCTTATGCAGCAGGAGATCCATTACCTATTCCTACTTTTGTGCCAGTTTCAGCACTCGTTATTATGGTACTAATCGCCCTTGCTTATAGAAATAGAAAAATAATTTAGTCTTTGGCTAAATTATTCTAATAATACAAGTTTATAAATTTAAAATAAATGATTATTAATATTAATTATCTTTAATTAAAAATTAGATAAAATTAGTCTTCTAATTTAATTAATTAAGGATGTTTATATTATGCAAAAAAGTGCGAAATTTGAAATACTAATATATATTATGTTCATTTCAGGGTTTTTACTATGGCAAGACTTAGATCTTAGCTGGGAGTTTTTTAGGTTAAATCAATTTATTCATGTGTTTATATCAATTACAATAATATTCTTTTTATCTCTTTATCTTTATTCACATATTCAAGAACATAAAAATACAATTATCAAAAGAAAAAAAACTTACAAAAAAAGAAAACAAGTTTTTTTAGGTATTTTAATTATGTTAACTCTTATAATTTTACTAGTTTCTGGAACTTATTTGTTTTTATGGGGAAATAGAGGCGGAGATACATATGGAATAATCTCAAACTTTTTACATTTTTATTTATCATTCTTTTTTGTGTATTTAATTATTTATCATTCTTATTATTTAGGAAGAAATGGATTAAAAAAAGACAAAAATAAAATTAAACAAGTTATAAATAAAGAGGAAAAAAATTTATGTTAAAATATTTATTATTATGTTCACTTCTGGTAATTAATGCTTATGCATTAAGCTCAAGTGCTCTATATATCTCAAAAGACCAAAAGTTTTTGTATTCAGCAAACTTAGATGCTGGATCGGTTAGTAAAACATCTTTAAAAGATAAAAAACTATTAAAAGAAATAAAACTTGGAAAAGATTTAAGAAGAATTGCTTTTAATGAAGATGAATCAATTTATGCTGTAAGTGATTATGCAAAAAATACTATTTATTTCATGAATGCAGATAATGACAAACTTATAAAAACTATTAAAACTCCAGATAAACCTCATGCAATTGTTTATGATAAATCAAATAAAATGTTTTATGTATCATGTTTTGAGGCAAAAAAACTTCTTGTAATTTCTGAAGAAAAACTAGAAATAATTCAAGAGGTGCCAACACTTGAAACTCCAAGAGGATTAGCACTTACTAATGATGGAAGATTATTATTATCACACGCTTTAATTGGAAAAGTTTCAATATTTAAAATTATTAATAAAAATAAACCAATTGATGAAAAACCAATTACTATTATTTCATTACATGTTACTCAAAATGAAAAAGAAACAGTTTCACAAGGACTTCCTAGATATTTAGATGATATTGAAATTACTCCTGATGGAAAAGAAGCTTGGTTACCACATATGTTGTGGAATATAGATCATAAGTTTCAATTTCAATCAACAGTATTTCCTACAATTTCAATACTTGATTTAACTCCTTATAATGAAAGAGAAGTTGAAATAAAAAGAAAACATTTATTTAAAGAAATTAATATTACTGATAATTTAAATAAAACATTAATTATTTCAAATCCTTGGGATTTAGTTTTTTCGCCATCAGGTAATAAAGCTTATATAACACTAGCAGGAAGTGAAGATTTATTAGTAATGGATATTAAAAGATCTACTCAAAACAAAAAAAGAAAATCAAGACAACATAGAATTAGAAAAAAAAGAGCAGGTTCAGGTGCTAGGGCTGTTCAAATTTTAAGACACTTACCAGGTGAGAATCCTAGAGCTATTGTAGTTTCAAAAGATGGAAAAGATATTTATGTTCAAAATGCCATGTCTTTAGATATAACAAGATTATACTCAGGTGGAAATGGTTCATTTGCAAGAGTTAGAGTAAAAGATGCTGTATTTGCAAAAGTTGTAAAAGATGATCCTATGGATAAAGAAATGAGACTTGGAAAAACTCTGTTTAACTTAGCTAATAGTGATAAATATGAAAACAATCCGATGACAGGTGACTTTTGGATGGCCTGTGCTTCATGTCATTATGAAGGTTTTAATGGAACAAATAGATTTATAATTAATGATGCAACAATTGATAATACAAAAGATGCAGTACGTGGACATAGAAATCTTGATAGTTTTTTTACAAGAAACTTTATATCTGATTATGTAAAAATTATTAAACAAACTCAAGGTGGTTATTTAGCCAATGAAAGTAAAAATATTCAAGAAGTAGATGGCCAGAACCCAAGTGATGAAGTTAGAAAAACTCTTCTTGCTTTACATAAATATGTTCAAGCTCCTGAGAATTTGCCTTTAATGTCAACTTGGTTAAAAATTGATGATGAGAAAAAAACTGCACACAAATCACAGTGGTTAAATTCAGCTTCTTGTAAAACTTGTCATCCTGTAATATTTGATCAATGGGCTAACTCTACTCATGGAACTGGTATGGATCATTCATATTATGAATTCCAAGAAGATATAGCTGCTAAAAAAGAAGGAGAAGGTTTTAGAAACTTCTGTAGAGGATGTCATGTTCCACAAGCTTTATTAACAGGACAAGATTCGCTAGCTTTTAAACTAAAAGATAATATGCATGAAAAAAATGCACAAAGCCTTCAAGATGCTTTTGCAAAAGGCGAAACTGTTGTAGAAGCTGGTACTTCTTGTTTTTTATGTCATAGAATTAATAAAGCTGCAAATGCTGGTGGAAATGCTGACTTTACAGTAAATTTAAAAGATAGAAAAGAATACTTTTTTGATAATTCAGGAAAAGGAATAAAAAATTGGTTAAATAATAAATCAATTAATGCAAATCCAAAAGCACATAAAGAATCTTATTCAAATAAAGACTTATATCAAGATTCACTTTATTGTGCAACTTGCCATAATGAATTTATTCCAGGAACTGGAGTTAAGATTAATGATAACTATGGTGAATGGTTAGCGTCTTCTTTTAATAACCCTTCTGATCCCACAAAACATAAGTCTTGTATAACTTGTCATATGAATGCAGATATCTCAAGTCTTGGGAAAGATGTTCCTGGTTTCTCAACTTTAGGTGGTGAGCTTAAAAAAGATGTAAAAACACATCACTTTACAGGTGCTAATTATTATCTTGCAGGCCTTAAGAGTGAAGAACATAAAAAGCTTTCAGTTGATTTATTAAGAATTGCCACAAAACTTGATGCAAGCATTAAAGATAATAAATTAACAATAAGAGTATCTAATGTAATGGCGGGTCATAAGTTCCCAGGAGGAGCTAGAAGACAAATATGGCTAGAAATTACTGTTAAAAACAAGTATGGTTCTGTAGTATATAAGACTGGTCATATGAAGGGTATCAATATGCCAAAAGATGCTAGACAATTTAAAAAATCTTTAGGTAAAAAAGATGGTACTCCTGTTGGTTTACATTTTTGGAGACATGAAAAAATGTTAAGTGATACTAGAATTCCAGCAGATGGATATAGAGATGAAGTATTTGATTTACCAAATAATTTAGCGCTTCCTTTAAAAGTTGAAACAAGATTATTATTTAGAGCTTTCTCTCCAGGACTTACAAATAAAGTAAGAAAAGCTTTCCCTAAAAGAGATATTCCTTATGCTCAAGTGATTCAAATAAATCACTTATCTAAAACTATAAAATAAACTATAAAATCATTCCTAAACCTATTTATAAAAGAATAGGCTTAGGAAAAAGTATATACTTAAGAATTTAATACTCACAAACATTAAAATACTTTTTTTAATATTAAGATAATACTAGCAATAAAACTAACTGAGATTTATTATATTCAATAGAAAACAATTCTAACCTGCCACAGATCATTATTTTTATTCGTAAATATATTAGTATAAAAATAAGTTTATTTATTCTAAGCCTTCTATTAATATAAAAACCTCAATAAAGAATACTCTAATAAATTTTATGTAAAGTTTAAAAGAAAGAATTAGATGAGATGGAAGTAAAAGAGAAAAAGATTCAAAGAGTACATAAAAGTACTCTTTGATAAGATATTAAATTATTTTGATAATTTAACTTTTGCTGCCATTGT
>JABSON010000190.1 GCA_013215915.1 Campylobacteraceae bacterium
AAAAAACTTTATGAAAAAAATGCTTATATATATTCTTTAAAAGTTAAAAAAGGTGATTATGTAAACCCTGGAACAATTCTTTATGAGAAAAAAGATTTATCTGCAGGAAAAATAGAAATATTTATTCCTATTTCTGATGTTAATATTATTAAAAATCAAAAGATTTATATTAATTCAAAACTTTCATCTTTGAAAATTGAAAAAATATATGAAATAGCAGATGATAAACACTTATCATCTTATAAAACTATTATAATAATGCCAAATGTTAAAACATTCTCACAATTAGTAAAAATAGAATTTAAATAATTCTTTTTTACTAATATTATAAAATTAAAAAAGGTAGAAAAATAAATTGACTTATACCAAACTACTTAAAGAGTATCCTCTAATTAGACAACTCTCAATATTACAAATAATTGCATACTTTGGTGCATGGTTTTCATCAGTAGCTATTTATACTATGTTAGTTGAATTTGGTTCATCAGCATTTGCTATTTCTATGGTTACAGTTATGCACTTACTTCCAGCTGTGGTAATTGCTCCTTTATCAGGTGCTATTATTGACAAATTTAAAATTAAACCATTAATGCTTTCTTTATTAAGTATCGAACTTATAATGACTTTATTATTTTTACTTATTGATGATAAAAGTGAAGTATGGATTTTAATGATTTTAATTTTTATTAGAATGTCTTCCGCTTCTATATTTTTTTCAGCTGAAATGTCATTATTACCAAAAATTGTATCAGGTGTAGCTTTACAAAAAGCTAATGAAATACATTCTATTATCTGGTCTTTTACTTATGCAATTGGAATGGGTTTAAGTGGATTAGTAGTTCATGCTTATGGTGTAAAAGCAGCAATTATTATTGATGCAGTAATTTTTCTTATAGCTATTATTGTATTTTTTAATATTGATTTTAAAATAGAAGCAATTCATACAAAAGAAAAAATCTTAAAAATGATAAAAGATGGTTTTATTTATATTAAAAATCATAAAATTGTTATTCATTTAATAGTTTTACATGCTAGTGTTGGTTTAACTTCTTTTGATACTCTTGTAACTTTATTAGCTAAAAATGAATATAAATATATTATAGCTGTACCTTTAGCTATAGGTATTACTAATGCGACTAGAGCTTTAGCTTTAATGATAGGACCATTTCTTATTTCAAACTGGGTTAATAAAGATAGATTGTTATATATTTTTATTTTCCAAGGTTGTGCAATTATTTTATGGGGATTCTTACAAGATAATTTTTATTATTCATTATTTGCTGTATTTTTAACAGGATTTACAACTACAACAATTTGGTCTTATACTTATGCTTTATTACAAACACAAGTTGAAAGTAAATATTTAGGTAGAGTTATCTCATATAATGATATGGTTTTTATGTTAAGTAATGTTACGACTACTTTATTTGTGGGTGTTATGGCTTCTTATCTAGCTTTAGATACTATTACAATTATTCAAGGTTCAATATTTTTCCTTGTTGCAATATATTATAAAAAAATAAAACATTTAATATAATCTTTTAAAGATTATATTAAATTTAAGATCTGCGCTAAATTTTATTTAACTCATGTAAGAATTTAATATCTTTTGCACAATCTTTATAATATGGATAAGATACTTCATAAAAAGAGTCTTTATCTATATGTAAATTTATATACGTTTCAAAATCAATATTTTTTTGTTTTAAAAGATTTCCTGATAATAAAGTATCATTAATTCCTCCTAATTTACTTGGAGCTATTAAAATTGTTTTGCATTCTAAGTCTTTAATTAAATCACACAAAAAATAATCTTCTTCAATTGGAACCATTAATCCTCCAGCTCCTTCAATTATTAAAAAATCACAAAACTGTAGTAAATAATCTCTTTTTTCTTTAATATAATTTATATCAATTTTTATATCTTTTTTTGCAACATAAGGTGCAGCTGCAAGAGAAAACTGATAAGGCACAACATCATTTATACTTACATCAAATGATGGGTTTAGTTTTTTTGTGAACTTCAAAAGCATAGTGCCATCTAATGGATAGTCACTTACTCCTGTTTCTATTGGTTTAAAATATCCAACTTTAAAACCTTTATTTGAATAATATTTCAAAAACTCTTTTGCGGCATAAGATTTACCTATATCTGTATTAGTTGCAGTAATAAATAAACTTCTTTTTAAATAGTAATTTTTTTCTTTAATCATTGTAATGTCTTTTTTGCTATAATATCTATAAATTAGTTAATGTATTTTAACCAAAGAATATTAAAGGTTTTATGTGGCACAAGAATTTGAGTTTGAATTAGAAGAACAAATAGAAATAGAAGAACCAAAAAAATATAAAGTATTATTGTTAAATGATGATTATTCGACTATGGATTTTGTGATTGAAGTTTTATCTAAGGTATTTAGAAAAACAGAAAAAGAGTCAACAAATATTATGTTGAATATTCATAACAAAGGTAAAGATGTTTGTGGTGTTTATACTCATGAAATATCTGCTACAAAAGTTGCACAAGTGCAAACAATGGCAAAAAACCAAGGTTTTCCTTTAAAAGCAATAATGGAAGAAGAATAAAATGATTTCAAATGAATTAAGATCAATTTTTGGACAAGCTGTAACATATGCTAAAGATAGCAAACATGAATACTTAACTGTTGAGCATATTTTTTTAATGTTATTAGGTGATGCTTTTATTTCTTCTTTATTAATTGATTTAGGATTAGATACTGAAGTTATTTTTAATGAAGTAAAAGAGCATTTAGAAACAAGTACTCCAATTCTTCCAGAAGGAATTGATGATGAACCACTTGAAACTGTATCTTTAACATCTGTTATTGAAAATATGGTTGCTCATACTCAAGGTAGTGGTAAAAGAATTGCTAATGTTGAAGATATGTTAGTTGCTATTTTAAAAGATGATAAATCATATGCAACATATAAACTTAAAACATTTGGTATTGAAAAATTAGATATTCTTGAAGAAATTTCTCATAATGATCTTTTAAATGAAGATGAAGAAAAAGAATCTTCAAATGAAACTTTAAGAAAAAATTCTTCTGAGTTAGTAGCGCTTGCAGAAAAAGGTGAAATTGATCCTGTAATTGGAAGACATAATGAAATTAATAGAATTATTCAAATTTTATCAAGAAGAAAAAAGAATAATCCTATTTTAGTTGGTGAACCAGGTGTTGGTAAAACTGCTATTGCTGAAGGTTTAGCTGTTGAAATTGCAAATAAAAGAGTACCTTCTGTTTTAGAAAATGCTAAGATTTATTCTTTAGATATGGGTTCTATGTTAGCTGGAACAAAATATAGAGGTGATTTTGAGAAAAAATTAAAATCTTTATTAGATGAAATCTCAAAAATTCCTAATTCAATTTTATTTATTGATGAAATTCATACTATTGTTGGAGCTGGAAGTGTAAGTGGATCTACAATGGATGCTTCGAATATTTTAAAACCTTTATTAGCAAGTGGAAAACTTAGATGTATTGGAGCTACTACATACGCAGAATACAGAAATGATTTTTCAAAAGATAAAGCATTAAATAGAAGATTTGCAAAAGTTGATATTGATGAACCTAGTATCGCCGATAGTATTATTATTCTTAATGGTTTAAAAAACAAATATGAAGAATTTCATAATGTTAAATATAACTATCAAGCAATTAAAAATGCTGTTGAATTAAGTAAAAAATTTATTACTGATAGATTTTTACCTGATTGTGCTATTGATGTTATTGATGAAGTAGCTGCTAGAAAAAAACTAGAATTTGATAGTTCTGAACGAAAACAAGTTCTTAAAATTACAGCTAAAGATGTAGAAGATATTGTTGGTCTTATGGCAAATATTCCATCTGCAAATGCAAGTAAATCTGACTTGACTTTATTAAAAAACTTAGAAAAAAATATGAAAAAAAGAGTTTTTGGACAAAATGAATCAATTGAACAATTAGTTGAATCAATTAAAATGAATAGAGCAGGTTTAAGTGGAGATAATCATCCAATTGGATCATTTCTTTTCACAGGACCTACTGGAGTTGGTAAAACAGAAGTTGCAAGAGAATTATCTAATCAATTAGGAATTCATTTTGAGAGATTTGATATGAGTGAATATATGGAAGCTCATACAATATCAAGACTTATTGGAGCACCTGCTGGTTATGTTGGATTTGAAAATGGTGGTTTATTAACCGAAGCTATTAGAAAACATCCTCATTGTGTGCTTTTATTAGATGAAATTGAAAAAGCTCATCCTGATTTAATGTCTTTATTATTACAAGTTATGGATAATGCAAAACTAACTGATAATAATGGTAATGTTTCTTCTTTTCAAAATGTTGTTTTAATTATGACTTCAAACTTAGGTACAAAAGAAGCTCCTATAATGGGATTCAATAAAGATGAAAATTTAAATGAAGATAAATCTATTAAAAAATTCTTTTCACCTGAATTTAGAAATAGACTTGATAATGTAATTCATTTTTCTGCTTTAGAAAAAAACATTGTAGCTTTAGTAGCTGGTAAATTTATTGAAGATTTAGAAAAACAATTAGCAGATAAAAATATTAAAATTAATATTACAACTAAAGCAAAAGATGAACTTGCTAACTTAGGTTATGACAAACAAATGGGTGCACGTCCTTTAGGAAGAGTAATTTCTAAAAAAATTAAAAATGTTTTAACAAATGAAATTTTATTTGGAAAACTAAAAAAAGGTGGAACTGTTTCAATTGATTTTATCAAAGACGAATTCACATTTACATATACAAAGGATTAAAAAATGTTTAAAAAAATATTAGTAGGACTTATGGTTCTTGGGCTGTTTACAGCCTGTAGTGACAAAGAAGAGAAGAAAGTTGAATCAGTAGAAACTAAAGTTGAAATGAAAACTGAAGTTAAAGTAAAAGAAGTTGAGAAAAAAACCGAAGTTATGCCTACCGTAGTAGTTGAGAAAAAAGCTGAAAAAGTTATTCTTAAAAAAGTTGAAATGAAAACAGAAGTAAAAGCTGTAGAAGAGATGAAAACTGTTGTTGAAGAAAAAGCTGTAGAGATAAAAACTAAAGTTGAAGAAAAAACTGTTGAATTGAAAGCTATAGTTGAAGAGAAAAAAGCTGAAGTTAAAGTGATTGAGAAAAAAGTTGCAAAAATTGATCCAGCACTTTTATTTAAAGCCTGTGCTTCATGTCATGGTGCAAAAGGTGATAAAAAAGCTTTAGGTCAATCTGCTTTAATTGGATCTTGGAATGAAGATAAAATTGCTGCTGCTTTAGTTGGATATAAAGATGGAACTTATGGTAAAGCTATGAAGGGTTTAATGAAAGCTCAAGTTAATAAATTATCAGATGAAGAAATTAAAAGTATTTCTAAATATATTTCAACATTGAATAAATAAACTTGTAATAATTAGACTTAAGTTTTTAAGTCTAATTATTTACTTCTTAAATATACAAGATTATAAAATATCGTGAACTTCTAAAGGAATAAACTTTTCATGTTCATTTTCTTCAAGCTCTCCTAGTTTTGATAAAACAGTAAATTCAATTTTATCTTTTAAATTTACTTTTCTTA
>JABSON010000191.1 GCA_013215915.1 Campylobacteraceae bacterium
CTTTTAGAGATTTATTAGATAAAGTTATTGAAAAATACCAAGAGTTTGTAAACTCAATTGAATTTAAAAATGAAAAAGATAAATTAGAAAAAGAGTTTATACAAGAACAAATAAAAAGAGAAAATCTTTTAAATGATATTAAAACTATTAAATCAGAAATTAAATCATTAAAAGAAAATAGATTTTTTTGTCCTGCTAATGTTCAAGAATCTTTAAATATTCTAAAACAAAACTTACCTTTATGTAATGCTCATTTATTATATGAATATGTAGAGCTTTTAGATGATAATTGGAGAGAATCTATAGAAGGGTTTATTGGAAATAATAGGTTCTGTGTAATAGTTGCCTCTGAGTATGAAAAAGAAGCAATTGATTTAATTAAGACAAGAAACCTTAATATTAAAATTATTCAAGGTAAAAAAGTACTTGAAGAGTTAAAATTTCGTGGTAAAAGTTTAGATGAAAAATCAATAGTAAATTTACTTAAAATATCAAATGAAAAAGCTCAAGCTTATTTAATTTTATCTTATGGTGATGTTTTACAAATTGAAAGCTCAAATGAGCTAACAAGTACAAGAAGAGGATTAACAAAAGACTGTAAAGCAGCAAGTGGAAACTTGTTATTTACTTGTGCTCTAAGAGATAAAAGATTTATTTTTGGAGAAGAAGCTCAAAGAAAAACTTTATATAGAATGGAAAATGATTTAGATTCCCTTGAAAAACAAAGAAACAAATTTGATATTGAAGTTGATATTTTAAGACAAGTTCTTAGATTTACTGAAAAATTTAAAGAAAATAAAGAATTAGTTAATTTAGAAGAAATAAGAAATATTAATGCTAATTATAATAAATACCATGAAGCTTTAAAAACAAAAGAATTAATAGATACTTCTGATTTTGAAGCAATTATTAAAGAAATTCAAAATTGTAATTTAAAACAAACAGAAATCAAAAGAGAATTAAGTCAGATTTTACAAGATCTGGGTTCTAATAAAAGATCATTTGATGAAAAAGATAAAGTATATGCCCTAAATGAAAAAACTTTAGAAGAAAAAAATAATATAGTTTTATCTTATAGATTAATGCATGAATGTGTATATAGAAATTTAGTAATAAGCTCAAACATAAGTTTTGAAGAATATGAAAAAAATATTATCTCAAAAATTGATGTAAATTTATTTTTAGCTATTCCTAATAATTTATTATCTTCTTTAAGTTCTTTATTTCACGATTTTGAAACATTTTTTACTGTTAAAAGATTGTCAAATATGAAATCTCTTCCTGATTCTTTATCATTTGATTCATTAGTTATTTGTATAAATCATTTTGAAGAATTATTAAGATTTAAAAATGATTTACTTGAGCGAGTTGATGATAAAAAGAATTCTTTATCAATTAAATATAAAGATGAAATCAATCAAGCAGATAAATCATTTAAGAATACTTTTTTAAATGATTTCTGTCATGCTATTTATGTAAATATAAAACAAGGTGAACATTCAATTGATAGATTAAATGATACTTTGCGAAAACATAAATTTGGAAATGAAACATTTAAAATTGTTAGAAAACATGCAGATGAAGAATTAAAAAGATATCAAGATTATTTCAAAGCTATTCACGAAGGTAATAAAAACCTTGAAGTTGGATCTTTATTTGAAGATCTTGAAAAAGAAGGGTTTGAAGATATATCAAGATCATTACTTGAACTTTTTATGGATAATGAAAAACATATTAATGAATTATTACGTATTTCTGATTATCGAAATTATAATAATTATGACATTTTTCAAGAAGTAGATGGTACTAGTATTTCGTTATCACGAAATGGAAAAAACTCAGGAGGACAGGGTGAAACGTCTTATTATATAATTAGGTCAATTAACCTTCAATCAGCTTTACGACCAAGTGAAACGAATCCTACATCTTTAGAATCTATTATTATTGATGAAAGTTTTTTAAAATCTAATGAAAAACGTTCAAAAGAAATTTTAAATTATTTAAATAAATCTTTAGGTTTTCAGATTATTTGTGCAATGCCTACAAAAAATGTTGGAACATTTTATGAAATAGAATCAAGTAATTATCACTTTGTACAGTTTCCTTTAGGTTCTCATTTTAATGGCGAATTAGATTATAAAACTTTTGTTGAGTTTAAAAAAAGAAATAATAAAGAAGTGAAAAAACTTTATGAAGATGCCCAGAATACACTTTTTGCAGAAATTAAAAAAGAAGCAGATGAGAGATATGCTGAATAATTCAATAAATAAAGCTTTGATGAATGAATCTATAAAAAATATAATTAATAAATTTTTAGATAAATTAGATCAAAAATCATTTAAAGAAAGATCAAATATTTTGAGTATTTCTTTACATGACAAAGTTTTTATTGAATTAAGTGATCCTTCATATAACGAAGCAGAACTTGAATTAGAAGAAGAAATAAGAACTCTTGAAAAAGAAGGAGTTTTTTCTTTTCCTTCTAGTTCTAAAGAACTGTTTTCTTTTATAGAGTCTAAAAAGAAAGTCATTTTTAATGAAAAATTTGAAATTGAGCTAAGATCATATTTTAATAGAATAATAAATGTTAATACTTATGAAAATATTTTAGAAAAATACTGTTATAAAGATTCAGAATTATTTAGAGTATTAAAAACAAATAAGTTTATAATTACTAATAAAACTAATGAAGAAATAATAAACAAACTATTTATATGGATTAATTCAGATAAAAAATCATCTTCTCAAAAACAAGAAAGTGCAAGATGTTTTTGGGCTATGTCTAAAGTTTTTGATGACAAAAATGAGTTTAATAATTATTTTAATCTTTTGCCTTTAGCCATTCATCTTACTATTCATGCAAAAAATAGAATAATAAAAGATATTTTATTTATTGAAAACTTAGATACTTTTAATTCTTGTTGTGATTCAAATACTAAAGTTTTAGATAATATGCTTTTAATTTATTCTTCAGGATATAAAACAAGTGCAAAAAGAATAAGAGAAAGATCTGGATCCAAAATGTTTTTTTCAAACTCTGAAATCATTGAAAATAAAAATGAGTTTATTTCTTGGTTTTATAAAGAAAATAATTTAGAGTTTAGAACATATATTTGGAGTGATTTAGATTATGCAGGTATAAGTATTTTGAATTCATTAAAAGTTAATTTTACTGATCTTAAAGCTTGGGAAATTGCTTTTGATGCTATGAATAAGAATTTAAATAAAGATCTTGCTCATAGTCCTCAAATGGCTTCTAAAGATAAGCAAAAAACAATAGATTCATCTTTATGTTTATATACAAATAATAAATCAATTTCTAATTTAAAAGAAAAAGATTTATTTTTAGATCAGGAGTTTATTGATATAAATTTACTCTCTTAGACTCCAATATCATTAATATATTGGAATTTAAATTAAAAATTTTTCCATTCATTTATTGAATCATTATTTACAACTACAATGCTTTTATTATTTTTATGTATTTGTTTTATAAACTCTTCTTGTTTTGGACTCTCACTTTGTTTAGCTTTAACTTCATTTTTACCTCTAAATTCTTTCTCATTAGCTCTAGATACTACTAGTTTTGCAATAACATCTGTTTGCACTGCAACTTCATGAGTTTTTGTAGCAATTGCTGCATTCTTTTGAGTTTGTTGATCTAAAGAGTTAATTGCATCATTAATTTGTGCAATTCCTACTTGTTGTTCTTTACTAGCTGTTTCAACATCAGAAATTAGGTTAACTGTTTTTGTGATACTTTCATTTAAACTTGAATATCCAGATATCATTTTATCTGCAATATTTTTTCCATTATTAGCTTTACTTGTAGCATTTTCAACTAAAGATTTAATTTCATTTGCTGCTTCTGCTGATCTTGATGCTAGGTTACGTACTTCTTGTGCAACTACTGCAAAACCTTTACCTGCTTCTCCTGCAGTTGCTGCTTCAACGGCTGCGTTAAGAGATAATATATTTGTTTGAAAAGCAATTTGATCAATAATATTTATAGCCTCAGATATTGCTGATACTTCGGTATTAATTTCATCCATTGCATGTGTTGTTTGATTTGCTAATTCATGACCTTGTTTAACAGAAGAGGTAACTTGAATTGCAAAATTAGACATTTTAATAACGTTATTTGTATTATTCGAAATATTACTTGTAATTTCTTCTAATGCTGCTGCTGTTTCTTCTAATGCCGCAGCTGCTTCATTTGAGTTTTTATTTAATAAATCAACATTAATTAATAAAATATCAGAACTTTCATCTAATGTAAGACCATTTGATTTATTTTCAACTAACATTTGAGTAACTGCTGAACCTAAAGAATTTACACCTCTTGTTAATTGTAATAAGTGTTGTTTTAGTCCTGTTTCCTCTATAACATTTATATAATTATAATTAGAATATTGATCTAAAATATTTAAGACATTATTTATGTTTCTCTCCATAGTATTACCCATTTTATTAATAACATCTTTTAATTCATTCAATGACTCATTATTAGATGATCCATTTATTCTTTGAGATAAATCACCTTGTTCAAATTCACTCATAACTTGTGAAGTTTCTTCAATTAGTCTTTTCTCTTTTTCTAAACCTTCTTTGGTTATATTTATATTTATATTTACTATTTTTGCCATTTCCCCAAATTCATCAGAACTTTTCTCATTTAATAATTCAACAAGAGATGTTTCTTTGTTTAAATAAGAAAAGAATTTTAATAAACCATATTTAAATGAATTAATTGATTCAACAATAATATTTGATAATAAGATTGAAAAGATAATAAATAATATAGATGATAATAAAGCAATAATACTTAAGGCAGTAATTAGTCTATTTCCAGCTTCTAGTTTTAGTTCAATTGCACTATTATTTATTTTACCAAGATTTTGTTCTAGTAAAGTTCCTACAACTACCATTTTTTTGATAATTGATGTTACTTCTTTTGATTCTTTGCTTATTCCACTTTTAACATCTTGAATTCTTTTATTTGAGAAATCATTAAAATATTTTATATATTCTTCTGCATCAGTAACAATATTTTCGCAAAGAATTCTATTTTCTTTAAGACTTAAATATTCTTTTAAAGAATTCACATGCGTAATTAGTGATAAAAAATCACTTTTAACTTTCTGTGCTTTTTCTTCAGTAGGGTATCGTAAGAACTGATAAACTGAAATCCTTCCTTTTAATACTTCTTGAATAAACACATTTGTTTTTATTGCAGAATCACTTCGTACTTGTGAAAGTGTATTGTAATATGAAAAGATAAATCCTGCACTTATTACGATTATTAAAAATAATAATGGTAAAGATAATAGTTTTGTTTTTGTAGATAAGTTTTTAATCATGTTTTCTCCTGTTGAATATAATTATTATATTCAAAGATAATCCCATAATAGTGACATTTATATATTATTTTTTTAAATGTAATGCATAACCTAATGAATAACAATTTCTAATATCGTACATATGCGATAGAAATCATTAGAAATGCTCAGCGACACATATGAACACATTAGTATGACGAACATATATCATAAGATTCGATTGACAAAAAATA
>JABSON010000192.1 GCA_013215915.1 Campylobacteraceae bacterium
TAATAAAAGACTTATCTGAGTTTAAAAAGATATCAGATGTAATAGTTGCTAATAGATTAGCAGAAGAAATAATGGATATTGAAGATAAAGTGTTTACACGTGATATTTTTAATTCTGATTCATAAGGATTAAAATGAAAATATTAGTAACAGGAACGGCAGGATTTATAGGTTTTCATTTAGCTAAAAAACTTCTTGAAAGAGGAGATGAAGTAATAGGACTTGATAATATTAATGATTATTATGATGTAAATTTAAAATATGCAAGATTAAATGAATTAGGAATGGACAGAAAAGAAATAGAAGATAATAATTTAGAATTTAAACTTCATTCTTCAAAATTATTTCCAAAACATAAGTTCATAAAAGCAAATTTAGAAGATAGTGAAATAATTAATAAACTTTTTAAAGAAGAAAAATTTGATGCTGTATGTAATTTAGCTGCACAAGCAGGTGTAAGATATTCAATTGAAAACCCACATGCTTATATTCAATCTAATATTATAGGTTTTTTAAATATTTTAGAATCATGTAGACATAATGATGTTAAAAATTTATCTTATGCTTCATCTTCATCTGTATATGGTTTAAATAATAAACAACCTTTTAAAACATCAGATCATACTGATCATCCAGTATCGTTATATGCAGCTACAAAAAAATCAAACGAAATGATGGCTCATTCTTATTCTCATTTATATAATATACAAACAACAGGATTAAGATTTTTTACTGTCTATGGACCTTGGGGGCGACCTGATATGGCACCCATGTTGTTTGCCGATGCCATTCTAAATAATAGACCTATCAAAGTATTTAATAATGGAAATATGTCTAGAGACTTTACTTATATTGATGATATAGTAGATGGTATTATTAAGGTAATAGATAATCCATCTAAAGCAATAGAAAGATATATAGATAATAATTTATCAGCTGAGAATTCTACTGCTCCATATAAAATATATAATATTGGAAATAATGCTCCTATTGAATTATTAGATTTTATCGAAACTATTGAAAAATATATTGGTATAGAAGCAAAAAAGAATTTTATGCCTATGCAAGATGGAGATGTAGTATCTACTTATGCTGATACTAATGGCTTGATAAAAGATTTTGATTATAAACCTGATACTAATTTAAATGATGGGATAAGCAAATTTATAATTTGGTACAAAGACTTTTACAATAAGGAAATAAATGACTAATATAATTTTATGCGGTGGAAATGGAACAAGATTGTGGCCAATAAGTAGAACACTTATGCCTAAACAATTTGTTCAAATGTTCAATAACGAATCATTATTTCAACTTACTATAAAAAGAAACCTAAAAGTATGTGATAAATCTTTTATTGTTTCAAATACTGAACAATATTTTTTAGCATTTGATCAATTAGAAGAATTAAAACTTACTAATAATAAATACTTACTTGAGCCAATTGGTAGAAATACAGCTCCTGCTATTGCTTTAGCCTGTATATCTTTAGATTATGATGAATTAGTATTAGTTACTCCTTCAGATCATTTAATTAAAAATGAAGAAGAATACAAAAAAGTTCTTTTTCTTGCTCAAGAATTAGCAAATAAAAACAATTTAGTTACATTTGGTATTAAAGCAGATTTTCCTGAAATAGGTTTTGGCTATATTGAAGCTAATAGTTTAGATGTTTTAGCTTTCCACGAAAAACCGGATTTAAAAACAGCTGAATCTTATTTAAAAGCAGGAAATTATTATTGGAATTCTGGAATGTTTATGTTTAAAGCTGGAGTATTCTTAGATGAATTAAAAAAACATTCACCTAGTATTTATGATAATTCTAAAATAGCATATGATAATGCAAATAAAGACGGAATAATTAGAATTAAACATAATGATATGATTAATATTCAAGAAGATAGTATAGATTATGCTGTAATGGAGAAATCAAATATTGTTAAAGTAATTCCTTCTGATATTTCTTGGAGCGATGTAGGTAGTTTTGATGCTTTATTTGAAGAACTTCCAAAAGATGAAAATAATAATACTAAAAATACTAAGCATATCTCTATTAATTCTAAAAACAATTTAATTTATGGAAAAGATAAATTTATAGCTACTATTGATGTCGAAGATTTAATTATAGTAGATACAGGAGATGCACTTTTAGTTTCAAAAAAAGGATCTTCTCAAAAAGTTAAAGAAGTAGTAACTCAAATTAAAAAAATATCTGATTTACATAATGTACATCTAACTGCTCATAGACCTTGGGGCACTTATACAGTGCTAGAAGATACTCCAGGATATAAAATAAAAACTATTGTAGTTAAACCTGGTAAAAGATTATCTTTGCAAAAACACTTCCATCGAAATGAACATTGGATAGTAGTTTCTGGAACTGCAACTGTAACAGTAGATAAAAAAGTATTTTTACTTTGTCCTAATGAATCAACTTATATTAAAATGGGTGAAATTCATAGATTAGAGAATGAAGGTAAAATACCTGTTGTATTAATTGAAGCACAAGTTGGAGAGTATACTGGTGAAGATGATATAGTTAGATTAGAAGATGATTTCAATAGATAATAATAAATTATAGAAGTACAATTTAACGAAAAATATTTAGAAGGAAAATTAAGATGAAAAAACAAAAAGTAGCTTTAATCACAGGAATCACAGGACAAGATGGTTCGTATTTAGCAGAATTTTTATTAAAAAAAGGATATGAAGTTCATGGAATAAAAAGAAGAAGTTCTTTATTTAATACAGATAGAATAGATCATTTATATAAAGATCCTCATGAAGATAATGTAAAATTATTTTTACATTATGGGGATATGACTGATAGTATGAATTTAACACGTATTATACAGGAAGTACAACCTGATGAGATATATAATCTTGCAGCTATGTCTCATGTAGCAGTTTCTTTTGAGACACCAGAGTATGTTGCAAATGCAGATGGAACAGGAACACTTAGAATACTTGAAGCAGTTAAACTTTTAGGATTAAGTAAAAAAACTAAAATATATCAAGCATCTACTTCTGAATTATATGGAAAAGTACAAGAAACACCACAAAGTGAAACTACACCTTTTTACCCAAGATCGCCTTATGCAGTAGCAAAGATGTATGCATATTGGATAACAGTAAATTATAGAGAAGCTTATGGAATGTTTGCTTGTAATGGAATACTATTTAACCATGAGTCTCCAGTTAGAGGTGAAACATTTGTTACAAGAAAAATTACAAGAGCTGCATCTAAAATAGCACTGGGACTGCAAGATAGATTATATCTTGGTAATCTTGATGCAAAAAGAGATTGGGGTCATGCAAAAGATTATATTAAAATGATGTGGATGATTTTACAAGCTGATGAGCCTGAAGATTGGGTTATTGCTACAGGTATTACTACAACTGTAAGGGAATTTGTTCGTATGTCATTTGCTTATGCTGGTATAGAATTAGAATTTAAGGGTACAGGAATAGAAGAAATTGCAGTAGTAAAATCTTGCATAAAAGATAATTATCAAGTTGAAATAGGTAAAGTAGTTGTTAGTGTTGATAGAGAATATTTTAGACCAACAGAAGTTGATTTACTTTTAGGTGATCCAACAAAAGCAGAAACTAAATTAGGGTGGAAAAGAGAATATAAACTTGAAGAATTAGTAAATGATATGATGGAATCTGATTTAAAACTTATGACAAAAGACCAGTATTTAAAAGATGGTGGATATGTTACTATGAATTATTTTGAATAAGATTATATTATGGTAAAAAATATTTATTCAAAAGATATTTTAATAGCACAAAAGTATAATTTAAATGATATAAATTCTACAAATTTTCCTACACCTGAAAATGCCACTTTTCAGTTTGGAGTGGGAGTAGTAAAAGAAGAAAAAGTTCTTGTACCTCATATTCATAAAAGAGTGGAAAGAACGATAGATACGACATCTGAGTTTTTATTCGTTTTAAGTGGTGAAATGCTTATAGATATTTATGATGAAGATGAATTATTTATAGAAAAAATAGTTTTACAAAATAATGAATGTTTACTTCAATTTATAGGTGGACATGCAATAACTTTAAAAGAGAATACTAAATATTTTGAGATAAAACAAGGACCTTATTATGGTCATGATTTTGATAAATATGAATTAAAGGCTAATATTGAATAATTTTATACCAGTAAATACACCATTGTTAAGTGGTAATGAAAAAAAATATTTAAATGAATGTATTGATACATCATGGATATCATCTGAAGGTCCATTTGTAAAACAGTTTGAAGATATGTTGGCAAAAGAAGTAAATCAAAAATATGGGATAGCATGTTCAAATGGTACAGCAGCTTTAGAAATTGCAATAAGAGCTTTAAATATAGGTAAAAATGATGAAGTTATCATGCCATCTCATACTATAATATCATGTGCTCAAGCTATAATAAAAAATGGTGCTACTCCAGTTTTAGTTGATAGTGATATAAATACTTGGAATATGGATGTATCTCAAATTGAGTCAAAAATAACAAAAAATACAAAAGCTATAATGGTGGTACACTTGTATGGTTTTCCTCTAGAAATGGATGAAATATTAAGACTTAAGAAAAAATATAATTTATATATTATTGAAGATACTGCTCAGATGTTAGGTCAGACTTACAAAGGCATTGCTTGTGGTAGTTTTGGAGATATTAGTACATTTAGTTTTTATCCTAATAAACTGATTACAACTGGTGAAGGTGGTATGTGTGTAACTAGTGATAAAGTTCTTGCAGAAAAATGTAAAAGTTTAAGAAATCTGTGTTTTGGTGAAAAAAGATTTATACATGAAGAACTAGGCTGGAACTATAGAATGACTAATATTCAAGCAGCTTTAGGTGTAGCACAACTTGAAAAACTTGCTTTTCATGTAAAAATAAAAAGAGAGATTGGATCAATGTATCAAGAATTATTAGGAAATAATAGTCATTTTACATTGGCAGAAGAAAAAACAGATGATTCTGAAAATATTTACTGGATAGTTGGATTATTATTGAATAAAAATTCAAAGTATACAGTAGAAAATATTATGAAAGAACTTGGAAAGCTTGGAATTGGAACAAGACCATTCTTTTATCCTATGCACTTGCAACCAGTATTTTTAGATATGAATTTATTTGAAGGTGAAGAGTATCCTGTAGCAGAAGAACTATACAATAGAGGTTTTTATATTCCAAGTGGATTGGGTATATCAGATGATGATATTCGTAAAGTATCAAAAACTATAAATAATTTTTTCAAGTAGTATAAATTGTTGAATTATATTAAAGCAGCTGTTTCCAAAATAGTTACTATTTTGTATGGATTAATACTTTTAAAAATTTTATCACTTTCTTTGAGTGAAAATGATTTTGTAGATTATTTTATCTATTATAATCTAATATTATATTTATCTACTTTAATGTTTGGAATACAAGGTGCAATAATATTAAGATATTATCATCATATAGGGATAACTAGAAGTTACATTCTATATGATTATTTAAATAAAATAGTTATTTGTTTATTATTTGTAATCTGCTTAA
>JABSON010000193.1 GCA_013215915.1 Campylobacteraceae bacterium
GAAAAAAACGATTATATATCTTTATTAAATAAAGATATATATAAATTTCTTTTATCTTCTTTTGAAAAAGAAGAAATAAATATTTTTGAAAAAAATCATGAAGAAAAATCATCAGTTGATAAAATTACAAAAGTAAAAAAAGACAAAACTAAAGTAAGTAAAACTAAAAAAACTATTTTAATTGCTTTAGTTGGAAATTATGATGAAGAATCACCTTTACATAAATTAATTCCTCAATCTTTGGAGTCCGCTTGTGATAAATTAGGATTTAATATTAATATTGAATGGATAGATACAAGAAGAGTTAATGTTAAACAACTGAAAAGTTTTGATGCAATTTGGTGTACACCTGGAGCTGCTTATAAAAGTACTCAAGGGGCATTAAATGCAATTAATTTTGCAAGAGTAAATAATATTCCTTTTTTAGGTACTTGTGCTGGATATCAACATTGTATATTAGAATTTGCAAGAACAGAATTAGCTTTTAATCAAGCAGATAGTTCCGAACTTAATAAAAATGCAGTTATGCCTTTAATATATGAGTTAAATTCGAAACTAGTAGAAAAAGTAGATGAAATTAATTTAATTAATAATTCGAAAACTGCTTTAATTTATAAGAATACAATAATCAGTGAAAACTCTGAAAGCTCTTATGGCCTTAATCCTTATTATATTAATATATTTGATAATTCTTCTATGAGTTTTGTGGGATTTAACTCATTAAATGAAGTAAAAGTATTAGAAATTAAAGAAAATGATTTTTTTATAGCAACTGCTTATTTACCAGAGAAATCTATGTTAGAGAATAAAACTCACCCTTTAATTGAAGAGTTTGTAAAAACTGCGTATAATAAAAAAACCTAAGTTTTTTTATTATTCTCTTATCAAACTTTTGTGGTAATATCTATTTAAATCAAATAAACCAGAATTTACTTTATCTTTTTTCTTAAAGTCAGATACAAACCAATCATAAGTTTTCCAAAATCTTTTATCTGATCTATTAACACCATATGTATACATTTTATTAAGATCTTCTTTATTGTTTTTATAATTTTTAATTAGTGATACAAAACCTGCAAAATCTTCAATTTTTATATCAAAAAAGAAGTTAGGATAAGAGCCTATATATCCTTCAATAAAATTTAACCTATATCTCGAAGGAACTAATCTATTCTCTTCATCAAACATAAAGCTTACATTCTTATGCCATTTGTTTACAATTATACTATAAACTAAATCTTTATCTTTAAGTCTAATTCTAATAAACGAAAGATTAGTATTTGAATTATCTATTGTTTTAATAAAATTATTAGAATTAGCTAAACTTAACATTTTAAAAGCTTTTTCAATATCTTTTTTATTTTTGTATGTTTTTGGATAAAATAATTCATCACTATCTTTTATAAAGTTAATAGGATCTCTTTTATTATTTGTATAATCTAATACTTTATTTACAAATTCTTTTTTATAATCTTTAATTGTGTATTTAACTTTTGTTTTTATATTTGTTTGTGTAAATGATTGATGTTTTTGTGCAAACTCTCCTTCATACCAAGATGAAAATATTCTTTTTCTTGATTTTTTTGGTAAATAATTTAAAAAATTAGATTCACCTTCAACTCTTAAATTATCCATATATTTTCTAGTTAAAAACTGATGTGAAATATTACCAAATACATCAAATCCAGCAACTAATGAATAATAAATTCTCTCTAAAAGTACATAATCAATTAGCCATAAAGTTTTTGGAATATCACCTAATGCACCTTTATGAATTGATGATGAATTAAAATGTCTGTATATAGTTAAAATAGAATCATTTTCTTTATTACCTTTCCAAATAGAATTCATACCTAGTCCATTTGGATAAAACTTATTATATTCGTGGTCTCTATTTTCTAAATAATTTTTAGCTTTTTTATCATAAGATAAAAAGTCTGTTGCTTCATATAAAGAAGGGTTTGACCCTTTTTCATTAGGTAGTTCTAAATCACTTAAAGATTTATATAGAAAAAAATTATTTTTAACACTTAAATCATATTCTGGTTTTAAGAACATAACCCAAAAATGGTCATTTATAACATTTAATGCAATTTGACCTCGACATACAGGACCTCTAATAAAGTTCATAATAAAATAATGAACATTATCTAATAAAAATTGGTACTTGGCTTTAACAGGTATTTGATCAAATGCTTCAAAAGGATTAGCTGCTATTTTAATATCATATGATTGTATATAGGGAATAGAATTCCATTTGTCTTCTAAAAATAGTTTAGTATATCTTTTAAGTTTTGAAGGACTTAATTTATATACCATATGTGTTTTATGAACTATTGTTGATTTAATTTCTTGAAGCCTGTAATAAAACTTAATTTTTGGATCTGAGTATACAAATCTTGTAGCAATTTGATCTATTTTTGAACCTGTATTTGTTCTTGATCTAATTATTTTATAAAACTTATTATTTAATTTTTCTATTTTTAAGTGAGCTAAATATATATGTTCATAAATATATCTTGACATCATTTTATTTTTTATACTACTTTGATTGAAAAAGTTTTCATAAGTTTTTATAATATTTTTTTCTTTTTTATTAATTATTACTTTTTCATCATTTTTTGATTTGTTTTTTATCCAGTTTGCTAATAAATCATATTCTTTTTCACTTAAAGCAGGCATACCATATGGCATTGCATGTTGTGGTTTATCATCATAATATTTTTCTAATTCAGTTTTATCTTTTGCACATGTTAATTCATCAGATTCAGGATCGTAAGAACCTATATTCTCTGGATAATATTTTTTCTGTGATAAAACTTGCATTAGAATTGACTTATTAAGATCATCATCTACTATTGAAGTGAAACCTTTTTTTCTCCAATCTTTAGTAGATTTAGCATCTATAAATAATCGTGTAGGATCTGTAGCTTCAATTCTAGTACCATACATAGATATTTTGCTAAGTCCTCTTTTTAATCCTTCGTAAGAAGATAGTTTTAATTGACAGGGAGCATTGTAACAGGAATGACAGGATACGCAACGTTTATCTAAAATTGGTTTTATATCTTTTATATAAGATATTTTATTTTCTACATAATGCCATTTTACATTTTTCAGTTCTTTTGTGGAACAGGCAGTAAATATTATAGTTACAAATAGAATAAATAGTGCATTAATTATATATTTCATTTAAATCTTTCAAGTTTTATTTGGAGTATATCTAAATATTAGTTATTTTTTATAGCGTTTTAGTTATTTTTTATAGCATTTTAGTTATGATTTGAACAAAAAAAGGATATAAATGCAACATTTAATTACTACTTCTGATTTTACAAATGAAGAAATAATATATCTTTTTGAAGATGCAAAAAAATTTCAAGAGTTAAAATCAAATAAACTTCTAGATGGTAAATTAATAGTTACTTTGTTTTTTGAAAATTCAACAAGAACTAGATCAGCTTTTGAAATAGCTGCTAAAAGATTGGGTGCAGAAATTGTTTCTTTAGATGTAGGAACTAGTTCAAGAAATAAGGGTGAAAGTATTTTTGATACTGTTGCTAATATTAATGCTATGAAACCAGATGCAATTATTATAAGGCATTCTGAATGTGGTTTACCAGCTACTTTATCAGAGCATGTAAACTGTCCTATTATTAATGCAGGTGATGGAAAAAATGCACATCCTACTCAAGCTTTATTAGACTTATTTACAATGATTGAGCACTTTGATGGTAATGTAGATGGTAAAAAAATTGCAATCGTTGGTGACGCTAGAGCTTCTCGAGTCGCAGGATCTAATAAAAGACTATTACCAAGATTTGGAATAGATGTATGTTTTGTGGCACCTGATTGTTTTAAAATTGAAGGAGATGAATTTAAACAATATGATCATATTTCTGAAGTAATTGATAATGTTGATATTGTTATGAGTTTAAGAACTCAATTAGAAAGACATACTGAAATCTTTTTTGAATCAATTAATGAATATGCCAAAGATTATTGTATAACATCTGAAACTTTTGGGGATAGAGATCTTTTACTTCTTCATCCCGGTCCTGTTAATAGAAATGTAGATATTTCTGATGAAATGTTAAAAGATCCTAGAAATAAAATCTTAGAACAAGTAACTAATGGTGTTGCTGTAAGAATGGCAATCTTAAAAAAACTTATAAAATAAGAATCAAATGATAAATCAAGACTTAATAAATAAATTAAATAAATATGGATCTTTAAAAGAACCATATTTATTTATAATATCTTATGATAAAAAATCTTCTGATTTTTTCCTTCTTAAAGATTTACCTTCTAATATAGAGTTTGAAATCAATACTAAAAGTATTTCAAAATCTTCATCTACAATAAAAATTAAAAAAGAACTCGAAGATTATCAAATTTATAAAAATAAATTTGATTTACTTCAGAAAGAAATTAAAGCTGGTAATTCATATTTATTAAATCTTACATCTAAAACAAAAATCTCACTTGATATTGATTTAAAAGAAATCTATAATATATCAAAAGCAAGATTTAAATTAAAGTATAAAGACGAATTTGTATGTTTTACTCCTGAGCGTTTCATTAATATAAAAGATAATAAAATATCTACGTATCCTATGAAAGGTACTATTGATGCTTCTTTTCCTAGTGCTTCAGAAACTATTTTAAATGATATAAAAGAGATGGCTGAACATACTATGGCTGTTGATTTATTAAGAAATGACTTAAGTATAGTTTCTTCTAAAGTAAGAGTAAATAAATTTAGATATGTTGAAAAAATAAATGCAGGATCTAAAGAACTTTTACAAATAAGTTCAGAAATACAAGGTGACTTAGACCCTTCTTGGCCAAATAATATTGGGAATATTTTAGATAATTTATTACCAGCTGGTTCAATTACAGGAACACCTAAAAAAAATACAATTAAAATTCTTGAAGATATTGAAAACTATGATAGAAAATATTATACAGGTATAGCTGGAGTTTTTGATGGTGAAAAACTAGAAACATTTGTTTTAATTAGATTTATTGAAAATATTAAGGGTGAACTATTTTATAAAAGTGGTGGTGGCATTACTTGTGATTCAATATGTAAAAATGAATATGTAGAATTAGCAGATAAAATTTATATACCTACATAAGGAAAAAAATGGAATATTTTGAAAGTATAGCTTGTGATGAATTTGATGTATTAAATATATCTTATCACGAAAAAAGAATTATGAATACAATATCTAAGAACTTTTCTTTAAGTGAAATAATTTATGCTCCATCTAATAAATACTTAAAATGTAAAGTTATTTATAATGATGATGAAATCATATCTGTAGAATACGATGTATATAAAAAAAGAGAAATTAAAACTTTTAAACTAATTGAAGATAATAATATAAACTATTCTAAAAAGTATCTAAATAGAGATAATATAAATAAACTTTTTTTACAAAAAGAAAAAGCTGATGAAATTATTATAGTTAAGAATGGTTTTATTACTGATACTTCTATTTCAAATATAGTAATTTTTGATGGTGATAATTATTTAACT
>JABSON010000194.1 GCA_013215915.1 Campylobacteraceae bacterium
TTAAAAAACATTTATTTGTCTATAAATAATTAGAATACGGGGTAAATGGACAACAATGGGAATAAATAATTAGGAGTTAAAGATGAAATTTATTTTTTTAGTATTATTTTCAATAATAGTTAATTTGTCAGCAAAAGATATAATTATAAAAGCAGATAAATATTACAACATAAAAATACCAAATAATTGGATTAAAATTCCAAAGAACAAATTAATAGAATTAGAAAATAATATATTTAGAACATCAGGAATAGTATCCGTTTATAATTATGGTTATCAAACAACTGAAAAGCACTGGTTTGAATACCCTTACGTATTAATAATGGTTAGTGATAAAGGTAAGGTTAATGAAAAAAGGTTAAAAAATTATAAAAAGATTAAATCAAGTATGAATGATGCGATAAATATAGTAAATAGTAAAGAAAAAGATTATATATCTAATATATCTTTTGGTGAAACTTTATATGAATCTGAAAATCACATCTTGTGGTCAAAAATGAATATTGACACTAAAGAATATGGTAAAGTACAAGCAATATCAGCTATAAAACTTACTGAATATGGATTTATTCAATTCAATGGATATTCTTTGGAAAAAGATATGTTTAAATATGAACCAATATTTAAAAGAATGATTTATAACATTAAATTAAAAGAAAAAAATAGATATAAATCAAAGAAAGATTATTTAATTAAGAATCAATTATAAATAAGTCATAACAAAACTAAGGATATTAATTGTAACTTAGAATAATTCATAAAAATAAACTATCAGATAAAGAACAAAATACTCTTTGGGATGGTATTGCAGAGTTTACACAAAAAAAAGTTGGTGATACTGGTCGCCATGAGTTAGTGTTTTTATTCTATAATGAAAATGATGAAATTATGGGTGGAGTACAAGGTAATTATGATAATTTTTCTTGGCTTTGGATTGATTCTTTATGGGTTTCAGAAAGTTTAAGAGGACAAGGTTTTGGAATAAAACTCTTAAATAAAATAGAAACTATTGCAATTGAAAATGGATCAAAAAATTCTCATCTGACAAGTTTTAGTTACCAAGCTTCTGATTTTTATATAAAACAAGGATACGAAATATTTGGTGAAATTAAAAACTATAATAAAGAACATAGTCGTTGTTGGCTTAGAAAACAACTAGTATCTGTTAAAAGTTAATAAAAGAATCTCTTTAGAATCCATGAAGATTAAAAAGTAAAAGGATTATAACAAATTGAAGTTCTTTTATAATACGACAGAAGGAGTTTCAATTTATAATTGAAGTTCCACACATAACATGAACTAGGAGAAAATGAGTTAGTAGAGAAAATTATGAGTTTTATTGTTCTCAATAGATGCAATTTACTGTAGTTGACCGTTACCTACCTTCTTCCTCAGTACAGGCCATATATAAAAAAAATTAAAATATCACAAATAATT
Source organism: Campylobacteraceae bacterium (assembly GCA_013215915.1). Lineage (GTDB taxonomy): Bacteria > Campylobacterota > Campylobacteria > Campylobacterales > Arcobacteraceae > NORP36. Next base: position 1,438 of record JABSON010000194.1, read on the forward strand.
GATACAACCCAACTACCATAGTATGCAGTAATATTTACATCAAAAAATTGATGAAGATTAAGGGTATATTAAAATGACAGATAGAATGCTTGAATTAGAATCTTAACAAGATGGGTCTTTAGAAATTGAATCAGTAAAGGAATAATTAGGTATCACTGTATCATACTGAAAAGATATACAATCAATAAAAATTGGAAAGATAATTCAGAACATCAAACAGCACAAAAAGATGAAAATAAAATTTGGTATAAGAATTATAAAGTTAGAATATCAAAAGTAGAAAGTAACTATGAATTTAAAGGTGGTGACTCGCATCTAACGTAAAGAGTCGCTGAAGTCAACATTATATTAAAAGGTTACAAAAATGAAATTAATTATTCTTATATTAATTATTCTGGCTTCAATTAATTTGAATGCAAATGAAAAACTTTATAAATTAGCTAATGCAGGCAACATAAAAGCTCAAGAAAATTTAATGAAAAATTTTAAATATTACATGAATAAAAATTATGACATAAATAAATCAAATTTTTGGGGTTGTCAAGCATTAATGCAAGGTAGTACAAAAAGATTAATAGGTATTAAAAAATTTAAAAAAGAATGCCCTAATATTATAAAGGAAGGTAAGAAGAAGAAATATCATATTTATTATGCTGAGGGTACTTTTATATCCTCTATAAATCCTAAATATAATAAAGTTGTTCCTAATTCACGAATATGGAAAATTGAATGGAAGAAATCAGTGTGTGCTAGAGTTTGCACAGCAGAAATGTATATTATAGGTCAAATAGCAGTTGGAGAGAATAAAGATATTATACTAAATGGAAAATTTGATATAAATGCAAATAGTACTGGTATGGAAATAATCTGGCTATATCAATCTGGGAAGATTAGATTTGGGGATTCTAAACCAAGTCAAGTTAGTATTAAAGAATATGCTTGGTAAAAAATATAACAAACTCTCAGGTAGTAAGAACATTGTGATTTAGCTATCATAAATTAGAAAGTTTGTAAATATAATATATCGGAGATTAAAATAAATAAAACATATAAAAATGATAAGTTAACATTTATAGAATTAACTTTCAATAAAGATATAAACGGATGTAGTAAAAGTCACACTCATAATAAATTAACTATCATAGCCCTTAAAAATGGAAATATTACATTACATTTAAAAAATAATGAACTTATCTTAAAAGAAAAGAATATTGCGATTATTAATCCTTATCAAATACACTCAGCACTCAAAATGGATATGAATAGTAATGGACTCTATGCATTATATTTAAATACAGATTGGATTAAAGAACTTCAAGATGACTTATTTGGAGTTAATGAACTTATTACATTTTCAAAGAATATAATTAATGATATAAGTACTTATAATGAATTTTTAATACTCTGTGAAAATATCTTTTCAGATACTTTTCTTATAAATAAAGAAGAACAAATTATTCAATTTATATCCAAACTTATGATTCGAAATTGTCACAAATCAGTTTTGAAATCTAATAATATTTTAGCATGTGATATTAAAAACTATATAGATAAGAATCTAAACTCAAGCCTTAGTTTAGAAGATATCTCGAAAGAATTTTTAATTACTTCTTTTCATATTATTAGAATATTTAAAAAAGAATTTAAAATAACACCGTATCAGTATATTTTAAATGAAAAAATAAATTTAGCAAAAGAATTATTATCAAAAGATATGCTTATATCAGAAGTTGCACTTACACTTGGATTTAACGACCAAAGCCATTTATACAAATACTTTAAACAAGTATTTTCTATCTCACCTAAAGAATATCAAAAAAGTTTAATAAAATAATACAATTTCCTTAAACATCAATTTTTTACAATACAAGTTTTTTTGTTTTAATTATAATTATTGAAAATATATAAAACAAAGGAAATATAATATGAAAAAAGCACTAATATTAATAGATTTACAAAATGATTATTTTTTAAATGGAAGTATGGAATTAAAAGGAATTGACAAAGTACTAGAAAAAACAAATAAGCTCATAAAGTTTGCAAGAGAGCAAAAATATAAAATCTATTTTGTTCAGCATATTGCAAGTAAAAAAGGAGCTACTTTTTTTGTAGAAAATACATATGGGGCTAAATTAAATACAAAATTAGATATTCAAGAAGATGTAATAATTATAAAGAATTATCCAAATAGTTTTAGAGATACTAAGTTAAACAAATTACTTGAAAAAGACAATATTAAGAACTTAATCATTTGTGGTGCTATGACTCACATGTGTGTTGATTCAACTGTTAGAGCTGGATTTGATTTAGGATATACAATAGAATTAGTTTCTGATGCTTGTGCTACTAAAGATTTGAAATTTAAGGAAAAATATATTAAAGATATAGATGTACATTTTTCATTTATGAGTGCTTTATCTGGCATTTTTTGTGAAGTAAAAAAAACTAGTGAAATTATAAATATATAACAAAATAAAAGTGAGGAAAATAATAGATTCATTACAAGAAGATACATCTTATTATGAAATTCTAAAAGAACTAGCATCTGATAAAATAATGCAAAGAGCTTGAAAAGATTAAAATGAGAATAAAACTATTTCAGAGGAAGATATGAAAAATAAAATCAAACAATGATAAATATTAATTGGACTAATGAATCAGAAGACTGGATTAAAGTTATATGTAACTATATAACTTTAAATAAAAGATCTATTGTAAAAAAAGTTCTAGGTGAAATATATCACTAAGTACAAATTTTACATTCATTTCTAAGAATATCGTATTAAATAACTAATCATTGACTATACATTAGTCATAAGAAATATAAAATTTTACAAAAAATAATATAACAAGTTCTAATAGCAAACGCAAAGCGTCTGAAGTCAAACGTTAGATAAAAGAGATACGTTTTACTATAATCAAAGGTAAAGCTATCTTAAAGTATCATATTTACGTTTTTACTACTAATGATTTAAGTAAAAATATTGGATTGATTTTGGTTCAATAAAATTAGTTTACTTATAGCTTTCTTCATTTATTAATAGAAAAAAAACATAACAATTAATTCCACAACATATTTTTTCAGCAAAATTACAAGTTTCAATTTTATACAAAAAATGCTAAGTAAAATTGTAATAGAGAATTATGTATTGTGAAATAAAAATCATGGAAATTTTAGGAATAAAATATGAGTATACTAATCCCTTTTTCATATATACTTTTTGGCTTTATATTTGGAAAAATTTGGAAAAATAGTTCCCACTATTTATCTTCTTTATTAATAAATATATTTATACCTATAGTGGTACTAATGACTATTTTAAGTTATAAAGGAAATATATTTCATATAGTATTGTTAAGTTATACATTTTCTTTAATAATGTATAAAGTTGCAGATTATATATATACCAAACATAATAATAAACCTATAATGAAATTGTGTTTTTCATATTATAATATTGGCTGGTTAGGACTACCTATTTCAATATATTTTTTTGGAGAAATTGCAACACCCATTATGATAGCAGCTTACATAGGCGGAATGATTTATGGCTCTACTATTTGCATATATTCTTTAAATTTATTATCAAATTCAAATGAAGTTTCACCATTTAAGAAATTATTTACCTCTATGCCTTTTTTGTCATTTCTAATTGCTATTTTAATTAAATTTATATTTGGTACTATTAATATCATTGAAGCTTATAGTCAATTTTACGATATAGCTAAGTTATGTATGTCTATTTTAGGAATGGGAATATTAGGTATTTGGTTAGAAAAAAGTCCGCTTAAAAAAGAATACTGGAAAGAGGCTATTATATTTAGTATAAATAGATTAATTATAGGATTTATTATTTTAGCTATCTTATTGAGTCTAATGTATTTTAACAATTTTTTGAGTGTAGAAGATATAAATTATCTGATGATCATTCCCTTATTGCCAGTTGCTGCTAATATTGTAGTATTAGAAACATATTATTTAAAAAGTGCTAAGTCTATACATATTATTATGA
>JABSON010000195.1 GCA_013215915.1 Campylobacteraceae bacterium
CTTAATAAAATAAATAAAAGGTTAGTTATGAAAAATTTTTATATCGAATATATAAAAGAATATAGACAACAAATTAGAAAAAGCATGATAAACAAGCCTTCCATTTTTGCTTTTGAGAATCAAGATAGTATAGATTTTATTACAATTTCTAATTTACAAAAGAATCTAAAAATTGAATTTAATAATAATTTTAATATTTATCATGATACAGAAAGTATATACTTAGATAATATAGAAGAATATGAATATTTATATAATAATTTAGCTGATGAGTATAGTAAAAAAATGTATGTTCAATATTTTACAGCACAGACTCTAAATTCACAACATTATAGCTCTCCCTTTGATACACAATATGTTATAGAAAAAGAAAAAGAGCTGAAAGAATGTATTGATAATAGTCATAAGGCAATAAAAGTACCTGTAATTGGTGAACTAAATGTTTTTAATCTTCAAAGTATTGGTTTTAATTTAAAACTATTTATCGAACCAATAGGAATAATTATAGATTTTTTACTAGAGCAATATAGATATAAAAACATATTAAATACTAAACAAGATGACGTTGTAATTGATTGTGGTGGTGCAACTGGTGATACCGCGCTATATTTTGCTTCAAAAGGTGCATCAAAAGTTTTTGTTTATGAATTTATAGAATCAAGTGTTGATTTAATAAATAAACAATTAAAATTAAATCCATCACTTGAAGATAAAATTAAAATAATTGAAAAAGCTGTTTGGGAAAGAAGTAATATTGAATTAAGTTATGAAGATAATGGAAATTCTAGTTTCGTAGGTGAAAAAGGTAAATACTCTCAAAAAGTCTATACTCAAAATATTGATGATATGATAAAAGAACAAAATGTATCAAAAGTAGACTTAATAAAAATGGATATTGAAGGTGCAGAATATAGCGCACTGCTTGGTGCAAAACAGACTATCTTAAAATACAAACCTAATTTAGCAATTTCTATTTATCACAAAAAAGATGATTTATATACAATTCCTAAATTAATAAAAGAAATCTTACCTCAATATGAATTCTATTTTGATTATTATACTGATACAAGATATGAAGCAATGTTATATGCAATTCATAAAAAAGATAAGAATTAGAATTTTAAGCGGTACTTCCAGCATCAACAGTAAAAGTTGTTCCAGTGATATTTTTGGATTCACTACTTAATAAGAATTTAGCCATAGAAGATATATCTTCAACTTTTGCTAAATGCCCTAAAGGGCTTCTTCTTTTGATGCTTTCTAGTTTTTCACCTTTTAAAGAACTTGTCATTGCTGTTTGCATATAACCAGGAGCAATAGTATTAACAGTAATTTTTGCTTTTCCTAACTCTCTTGCTAAAGATTTTGTAAAACCACCCATAGCAGCTTTAGTGGCTGCATAAACAGATAAACCATTAAAACCAGTGGTAGCTATAATAGAACCTATATTAATGATTCTACCCTCTTGGTTTAAAAGCATTTGTCTTGAAATATATTTACTTAATAAAATAGGAGCTTCTATATTAACTCTAATTAGTTCTGATATTTGTTTTTCATGCATAGTGCCTAAAATACCATCATGCCCAACAGCTGCATTATTAATTAATCCGTAAACATTACCATGTTCTTTTTTTATTTCTTTTACCATATGTTTAATATTAACTACATTATTAAAATCAAATTCTTTATAAAAAAGTTTATCTGAATATTCTTTTTCTAAGTCTTCAAATTCTTTACTTTTTCTTCTTGCAATTGCAATTATTTTGTAGTCCTCTTTTAGAAGTTCTCGACATAAAGACAAACCAAGTCCTGATGAAGTTCCCGTTATTACTAGAGATTGCATATTAATTCCTTTTAATTTTTCCATTTTGTGTTAACTCCAAAGAATCAACAATTTTAATTATTGCTGGTATTTTAAATTTTTCTAAGTTTTTATTACAAAACTCAAATATCTTTTTTTTAATATCAGTCTTGTCCTTGTCCTTATTATTTAGAACAACATGTGCATATACAATTGATCCCATTATTGGACTCTTTTTTGCAAAAACATATGCTTCTTGTATATAAGATAAGGATAAAAGAAAAAACTCTATCTCTTCAGCTTGAACTTTATTCCCACCTACATTTATTGTAGAAGAATTTCTTCCTTTGAAAAAAACTCTATCGTTTATTACTTTAACTAAATCTCCAGTTTCTATATATCCATCTTTATCATACATTTTATTAGAATTTATATAATGTTGATTTGACTCTTGTGGTTTAATCCATAAAATACCATTATCATCTATTTTTAAAAAAGAATTATTAATTCCATTTTCAATATAAGATAAGGGAAAACCTTCTTTTTTATCACTTACACAAAAACCTACTCCTACTTCAGTAGAAGCATAAATATGTCTTATTTTAGCCACAGGAAATTTTTTTGATAAACTATTTATAATACTTTGATCCGATATCTCCCCACCTAAAGTAATAGTTGTAAGATTAATATTAAAAAAAGATTTACTCATTAAAGCTTTTCTATAAAATGATGGAGTTGCTGAAATTGTATTGCACTTATTTGTAATATATAAATCTATAGTTTCACTTATTGTTAAATTATTTGTAGGTATTACTAAGGTGCATCCACTTAAAATAGACTGTAAAAAAACCTGAATTCCAGAGAAACGATATATATCAAACGTTAATGCCCAAATATAAGATAAATCATTTTGTATAACCTTTTGTGAACTTTTACTTAATGTTAAAAAAGTATGCTCAACAAGTTTAGGAATATTAGTAGTACCAGAAGTAGCTAATATCCATTTAGTTTCTTGAATTTCTAAAAAATCTTTATCTACACTGTTTAATTTATTAATTACAATATTTTGATTATCTAAAGATACGGTATATGAAGCATTTGTATCTTCAATAAATTTATTTAATGTTTCTTTGTTTATGTCTTTTGGAATAAAAACAATTTTTTTTACATTTCCATCTAAGAGAGTAAGTAATACTGCAAAATCATCATTTTCAACAGCGTTAATAATCACACACTTATTTTTTAATACTTTAATTTTTTCTTTATTAGATTCATATATATCAAATATATTTTGGTAAGTTATTTTTTCACTTGAACTGCTAAAAGCTATTCTACTTTTTGGAACATCTTTTATATAATCTTGTATACAAACTAATTCATTCATTTATTTTGATTCATATTCTCATATATACTTATAAATTCTCCAAAAGTTGAAGGATATATAACCTCATCACTCATAGAAAAAGGATCAAAATCTAATTCTTCTTCTAAAGTTGCTACTAAAATTGCAAAACCTAAAGAATCTAGTCCACTCTCTAATAAGACTACATCATTATCTAATTTATCAACCAAAAGTTTTGAATCAGTTTGCTCTAAAACATCTAAAAAAGTTTTTTCTATAATTTGTTTTAATTCCATTATTATTCCTCTATAAATTTATAATTTATTTTATCAATTTTTCTTTTTATCATTTTCATTAATTTATTATTTTTTATTTCATCCCATTTAATACTACTCATTTTCATCTTATACAGTTCTTTATCACTTTCATCATACATCTCAAATCCAAAACTCAAATCAAATTTATATGCTGCTGCATTTAACTTATTTACTTCAAGTTTTAGTTCATATATAGATAATTCAGTAAATATTCTTTCAATTATTAAGTATACAGAAATTGTAGAGATAAAAGGATTGATCTTTTTTTTGAAATACAAACCCCATGTACACTCTTTTTTCTTATAATCTATTTCTGTAATATATATTGCACCGACAATTATATCTCCATCAAAAACTGCATAATACGTATTTAAATTATCTTCTTTTAATCTTTTTCTCCAGATTAAATGATTATCTAATTTAATTAGGTCAGTAGACTTCATATTAAATCTTATATAATCACTATTTCTAATTGCCAATATATTTGTATCATCATTTTCACTTAATACATTAAAGTTTTTAAATGTTAAGTTCATTTTATTACTCTTATAGTTTTAAAGGCTTCAACATTCTTTTTACCAACTCTCATTCCTTGGTATTTTGAGTTAAGATAAATACCTTCTAAACTTCTAGGATGAGGATATTCACATAATTCAGATCTGTATTCTTTCATAGCTTCAATTTTTAAGTCTATGGTACTAGTAATATCAAAAAAAGTATCAGGTGAAAAAGATAAAGGATAATTCCATTCAGTAGAAGAAAGAACTTCAAAACTATATATCTCTTTAACACATTCATCACTCATTGGTCTAGTTGCAGTTATAACCGCTTTATATGTAATCTGATGATCTATATTTAAATCATGTTCATAATGAGTAAAAATAATGTCAGGTTTTATTTCTTCTTTTACTTTTGAAATTACTTTTATAATATCTATTAAATCAACACTATCAAATCTATTATCTGGAAAACTCTCAATAAAAACTTTTTTAATGCCAATAATATCATTTGCTTTTTGTATTTCTACATTTAGTTCTTTAATTTCATCTTTTTTAGTATATACCTGTCGTGTTTTGTCTCTACTTGTTTTACCCTCACCTAAAATCAAAGTATAAGCTTCGTAACCTTCTTTAATCAGTTTAGCAACACTTCCAAAACATCCTAAAACCTCATCATCAGGATGAGCTGCAACAATTAAAATCTTTTTACTCATTTATATTTACCTCAAATCTTCCAAGTAATTTATTATTTTTCAAATGAACTTCATTAAATGTAATTTTTAATTTACCTAAATCAATATATGCATTTGGATAATCTTGGGCATCTAACATTCTAATAAAATCATATAACTTAGATATTGTAACTTGTTCCAAGGTATTTATATTACTTTGGCATGGTTTCCTTCGTTTAAATAATGTAACTTTGCCAACTTGTTTTTTAGCTATTAATTTATTTTCTAAGAATTTTGGAATCATTTCATTAAATATAACTTTAGATAAGTTAATTAAATTTTCTTCTGCACTTCCTATTGATATATTAAAATCTTTTTTTAAATATATATCACCTGTATCTAAACCACCATCAACTTTTAAAGCAGAAATTTTTGTATCATATACTTCATTCATTATTAAGTTCTGAAAAGGACTTCCACCTCTTCCATATGGTAGATCTGTCATATGAAATATAATACAATTATATTTAGAAAAAATAGATTCATCTATTAGCCATGACCAGTGTGGGAAAAATATATATTCAGGATTTATTTTTTGAATATTTTCTATTGATAGTTCATCTTTATTTGTAATTAAATAAAAAGTATACTCTTTAGAATATATTTTTTTTAATTTAAAATAATTCTCTATATTCCACTCTTTAATTGTTGAAATAATTATATTTTTCAAAACTTATCCTATTCTTTTAATAATTTTAAAAATACTTTTTTTAAAT
>JABSON010000196.1 GCA_013215915.1 Campylobacteraceae bacterium
TTATCAAATTCTGATTTTAATAATACTATTCCAATAATTGTTGAAATAGTAAATATTATTATAGTTGAGCTTAAAAGGGTAATCTTTTTAATACCCTTTTCACTATTAGTTTTATATACTTTTCTCAAGATTAAGCTTGTATCCCATATTTGAAATATTCTTTATACAATTAAAAGGAAGTTTTTTTCTTAAAAAACCAATAGTCGTTCTTAGTGAGTTAAGACTCATATATTCATTTTCCCATACTTTTTGTTCTATTTCTTCATAAGAAACAATTCTATTCATATTTTGAACCAAAAGCTTTAGAAAAAGTAATTCTTTTTTATTTAAGTCAATGATTACATCACAATTATAAAATAAAGAGGTATTGTTATCAAAATAAAAATTTTCATCTAAAATTACTTTAAAATTAGTTTCATTCTCTAAAGAATTTACAGCTTTTGTAAGAGCAGGTAGGAGGTTTCTACTATTTAAGGGTTTAATTATGTATTTTTCTAAATTAAGTTCAATTGCATCAAGTAAATACTTTTTATCAGAAAAAGCAGTAGATATAATTATTTTAACACTTGAATCATTTTCTCTTATTCTTTTACTTAAATCTATTCCATTTAATCTTGGCATATTAATATCTGTTAGTATAATATCAGGAGAATACTTATTATATAACTCATAAGCTTCTTCTCCATCAACAGCTAAATATAGTTCATTAAACATTCTTTGTAAGAACCTTGAATTAATGGTTCTTACTCCTTCATCATCTTCTACATAAAGAATAGTATATTTTTTGAACTTATCCATTTTTTGCCTTTAAAAGATAAAATCTAAGCCTTATCTTTTTTTATTTTAGCATAAACTTCACTCATCAATGGCATTAATAATAAGATTATTGTTATTATTAATATTGTAAGTGTAATAGGTCTTTCCCATAAAAATGATAAAGAACCATCAGAAATTGTTAATGCTCTTCTTAAGTTATCTTCCATCATTCCACCTAAAATAAATCCTAAAATCATAGGAGCCATTGGGAAATCAATAATTCTTAAAAATAATGCAACAACTGCAAACATAGTCATCATATAAATATCAAAAGTATTGAATGTTACTAAATAAACACCAACTAGTGAAAAGAATATAATTAATGGTAATAACAATTGTTTTGGAATTGTTAATAATCTTGCAATATAAGGAATTAATGGTAAATTTAAAACTAATAATACAACATTACCAATATACATAGAAACAATTACAGACCAAAATAGTGCTGGATTATCAATATACATTGTTGGACCTGGTTGAATTCCATATGAAACTAAAGCTCCTAAAATAATAGCAGTAGTTCCTGAACCTGGAATTCCTAAAGTAAGTAAAGGAACAAAAGAACCTGAACAAGCAGCATTATTTGCAGCTTCTGGTGCAGCTAATCCTCTTAAACTACCTTTTCCAAATTTTAACTTTTCTTTAGCTGTAGCAAATGATCTCTCCATTCCATAAGCTAAGAAAGATGCAATTGTAGCACCTGCTCCTGGCAATACTCCAACAAAGAAACCAAGAACTGAAGAACGTGCCACTGTAGGTGCCATATCTTTTACTTCTGCTCTAGTTAATTTTAATGAACCAATTGATTTATTTAATTCATCTCTTTCTTTTTGTGTTTGTTCTTTATTATCTAAGATATTCATCATAGCTTCAGATAAAGCAAAAGCAGCCATAGCTAAAAGTAAGAATGAAATACCATCAATTAAATCAAGTCTTCCAAAAGTAAATCTAGCAATTCCAGAATCACTATCTGTTCCAACAGTTGCAAGCATAAGACCAAAAATAGTCATAATTGCGGCTTTTAAGAATTTACCTTTTCCAGCAAATGCGGCAACAGCAGTAAGCCCTAGAACCATTAATGCAAAATAATCAGATGATTGAAAAGACAAAGAAACACTTGCTAACGCAGGTGCTGCAAATAATAAAAATACTGCTGCAATTGTTCCACCTGTAAATGAAGAATAAGCAGCAATAGCTAATGCTTTACCTGCTTGTCCTTTTCTAGCCATAGGATAACCATCAAATGAAGACGCTACCGTTCCAGCAACTCCAGGAGCATTAATTAAAATTGACGAAGTAGATCCACCAAAAATTGCACCATAATAAACACCAGCAATTAAGATTAAACCAGATGATGGTTCCATTCCATATGTAATTGGAATCATTAAAGCAATTGCTGAAATTGGACCAAGTCCTGGTAACATTCCAATGAATGTTCCTGCTAAACATCCAATAACTACCATCATTATATTATAAGAAGAAAGTGCCGTAGCAACTCCTTGTAAAACACCATCTATCATGATTCATCTCCTGCAAAATATTCAACTATCATTCCTGGATCAATATATACACCTAAAACATTATTAAGTAATAAATAAAATCCTACTGATACTCCAACTGAAATTAGAAGTATTCTTTTCATATTTTTCTCTTTTAAAAGTACAAAACCTGTTACTAAAAAGATTATAGTAGCTATTATAAAACCTAAAGATCTGATAGTAAAACCATAAAATAACATTGATGCTACAAACGCGGATGTTGTTTTAAAATCTAGTGATTTTATAAATTCAGGAGATAAATAATCTTTGTCTTTCTCAACAAATGATAAAGCAAATATTATTAGAGAAATGATTATTCCAGCAATTCCTATATAAAATGGAAATGTCGAAGCTGTCATAACTTCGTAATGATTTCCTGGCATTTTTTTAATATTAAATACATTTAAAAAATAAAAACATGAAAAAGCTAAAAAAAATAAAGAACCTATTGTATTTTTTGTCATAATTACACCTTAATAAAAAGAAGGCCTAAGCCCTCTAATTTTATAAAAATCCCATTTCAGTCATAAGTGAACCAATCACTTTTTCTTGACTTTCTAAGAATGATTTAAACTCAGTAGTTGGTTTATATAAATTTGCCCAACCATTTCTTTTTCTAACAACTTCCCATTCAGGAGTATTGTACATTTTCTCAATTACTGCAGCAAAAGCTTTAGCTTTTTCTTTTGTCATATTTGGTGCTCCAAAGAATCCTCTCCAGTTTGCAAAATATGCATTAACACCCATACTTTTAAATGTAGGAATTCCAGCAACACTTTCATTTGCCGTAACACCAATAATTCTAAGTTGACCTTTCATATGCTTGTCTAAAACTTCACCAAGACCAGTTGATAAAATATCTACTTCACCAGTTAATAAACCAGCAAGTGCTTTTCCACCTGCATCATAAGGAACATATCTTACAGATGTTGGATTAGCTCCAGCAGCCTTGAAAATTTGTGCAGCTACAAGATGATCCATTGAACCTCTTGAAGACCCACCAGCAATTTTTACTTTTCTTGGGTTTTTATCAAAAGCAGCTTTAATATCAGCCCATGATTTATATTTTGAATCAGGTTTAACTACTAGTACACCATAATCTGCAACTACAGAAGAAACTAATGTTAAATCTCTAAATGATTGTGGAAAAACACCTTGAAGTGATCTAATTACAATTGGAGTTGAATTAACCATTAAAGTATTCTTTTGTTTTTTAGCAGTTTCAATAATGTAAGCAATAGCTTTACCACCACCTCCGCCAGACATATTTTCAAAAGATGTTTGTTTAACTAAACCAGATTTTTTAAGTGCTTCACCAACACCTCTAGCAGTTCCATCCCATCCACCACCAGCTCCACCTGGAATTAAGAAGTGGATTTTTTCAATACTAGACGCCATTGAAGAGGTAGCCATTCCTGCAACAAGTAAACCTGCTAATGCAACAGTTTTAAATTTTTTCGTAAAATTTTCTTTCATAGTAATCCTTTAATTTATTATCTACTTATAAAAAGTATAAAAGAATTAAATGTAAGAAAAGTAAAATTATATAGAATTTTAGTAATTTGTAAGTGAGAATATTTTATTTTTATTTAATCTATCGTATTCATTTTAAATATTTTAAACTTATTTAATTCATTATTTTAAAATGATCAATAATCATAAGTTTTCTACTTTAATCAAGATGAGAGTCTCCAACAAAAGTTTTTAGCAATTTAAAATCTTTTTAAAGCTATTTCTTTCATGAATATTTTTATATTTAAAGTGTTTCTTTATAAGCTTTATTGATATAGTTAAATATTTCTTAGCAGAAATATCTTTGAATAGACAGTTGTTATTAACTATATAATATTAGTTAAAATTAGGCAAAAAAAAAGGAACGAATTGCTTCGTTCCTTTTTTGAATACAATAAAAAATTGTAAGACTATCTTTTCGAGAATTGAACAGATTTTCTTGCTTTTTTTCTACCACATTTTTTTCTCTCAACTGATCTAGCATCTCTAGTTAATAAACCAAAAGGTTTTAAAACTACTCTGAATTGCTCATCAAAAGCAACTAAAGCTTTAGAAATACCATGTCTAACAGCATCAGCTTGTGCAGAATATCCTCCACCTAAAGTTTTGATTACTAAGTTAACAGAAGTTTCTTGTTTACAAACTTCTAATGGTTGCATAACTCTTTTTTTAATAGCTTCGTGTCCACCTAACCATGCGTCAATTGACATACCGTTAATGATGATTTCACCTTTACCAGCTTCTAACCATACTTTAGCAATAGCTGATTTTCTTTTACCTGTTGCGTATATTTTTGCCATTATTTCTATCCTTTGATTTGAGCAGTGTGAGGGTGCTCAGCGTCTGCATATACTTTTAATTTTTTGATCATAACTTTACCAAGTTTTGTTTTAGGTAACATCCCTCTAGTCGCTAATCTAAATAATTTTTCAGGATTATTGTCTAACATATCAGACATTTTGTGAGTTTTAGTACTACCAAAATATCCTGAGTGTGTGAAATAATTTTTTTGCTCTAATTTCTTACCAGAAAATCTAGCTTTTGAAGCATTAATAATAACTACAAAATCTCCACAATCAACGTGTGGTGTATAGTTAACTTTATTCTTACCTCTTAAAATTGTAGCTACTTCAGTAATAATTCTACCAAAAACTTTATCAGTAGCATCAATTACATGCCATGCTCTTTGAATTTCATTAGCTTTCGCCATTTGAGTAAATTTCATTTATTTTCTCCGTTTGTTTTATGAGGTAGAATAATAACAAATTAAACTTAAGATAGACTTAAATTAAGTGAAATTTAATATTTAATTATCAAACTTTATAATAAACTTAGAACCTATAGAAATATCACTTTTTATTTCTAAATTAAACTTGTGAATTCTTATTATATTATTAACTATAAATAGACCTAATCCTAGTGAGTTATTCCATGTATTATGCGAAACTCTATAAAATTTACTTGTAATTAGGTTGATATCTTTTTCACTTATTCCAATCCCAAAATCTTCAATTATAATTTCATTTT
>JABSON010000197.1 GCA_013215915.1 Campylobacteraceae bacterium
TTTATTTATATGATTTAAATTACCAATAATCTTTTTTTTATCAATAGAGTATAAAGAAATTGAATAATCAAGGTCACTAATTAAAGTTTTTATATCTATTTTTTTATTTAGCATATGTGAATAAGTAATTTTAGAGGATATAAAAGAAGATTTATTATGCATTTGTGATTTAAGTAAATTAAAATATGAATCTTTTTCACTTTTGTAATACAACAAAGAAAGTAATAACATTAATATTAAAGATGATCCTAAATAAAACCCCAAAAATCTAAATAAAGTTTTTTTCTCACTTTTAGTTAAATTTATAGCCTACTCCTCTAACATTAATAACATGTTCTTGCCCTAAAATCTTTCTTATCTTCTTAATATAAGTTCTTATAGTAGGAGCAGAAGGAGAAGCTTCATATGACCAAACGTTTAGTGACAATTCATCTACACTAACTATTTTATTTTTATTATTAATTAAATATTCAAGAACTTCTGATTCTTTTTGAGATATTTTCAATTCTTCTTCATTCTTTATTATAAGAAGATTCTTTTTATCGAAAAATAAATTATTTGATAATTCCAAATTTTTATTCTGAGCTATTTTAAATATTCTTTTTATATTATTAATTCTTAAATCAAGTTCTTTTAAATCAAATGGTTTTTTAATATAGTCATCACAACCAGACAAAAACCCTTTTTCAACGTCTTCTACCATATTTAATGATGTTAAAAAAATTGCAGGAGTATAAATTTCTTTTTCTCTTAATTCTTTTAAAAGCTCAAACCCATTAATCCCAGGGACATTTACATCTAAAAGAAGTAAATCAAACTTTTTAGAATATAACTCTTCTTCAGCATCAATCCCATTATAAACAGAGACTACATTATGTGAAGACTCAATTAAATGCTCTTCAATAATTTCGTTTAACAATAAATCATCTTCTAATAATAATATATGCATTTCCAATCCTTACAAAAGTATATCATAATGATTTTTAATTATCATTTGATCTAAGATCTATTCCAACTGCACATTTAATACACAGAAAACATATATAATATGAACAATAAAGGATAAAATATGATGTACTATATGGATATGAATATGACAATATTTCATGGTTTAGCAATGTTAGTCTTTTGGATAATATTTTTTTATATTATATTTTCAGTTTATAAATCAAATAATAATGAGAATGTTGAATCAGCTTTTGATATATTGGAAAAAAGATTAGTAAGAGGCGAAATTAGTAAAGAACAATTTGATGATTTAAAAAATCATATTACAAAAGGAGAAGTATAATGAAAACAAACTCTTTCATAAAGAAAACTTTATTAATTTTATCAATTATATCAACAAATTCTTATGCTCTTGAATCAAAGAAGATGACGGTATATAAGTCACCTTTCTGTGGTTGTTGTACTTCATGGACAGATATAATGAAGAAAAAAGGTTTTGATATAATAGTTATTAAAACTAATAAAATGAATGATATAAAGAAAAAAGTTGGAGTTAAGTCAAAATTTGCTTCTTGTCATACGGCAATTATTGATGGTTATTTTATTGAAGGACATGTAAATTACTCTGCAATAAAAAAACTATTAAAAGAAAAACCAAAAAATGTTGTAGGAATATCAGTTCCTGGAATGCCTCTAGGTTCTCCAGGAATGGAACAAAATAATATTAAACATAAATATAATGTAATATTAATTAAAAAAGATGGCTCAACAAGTATATATGAAAAACATTAAATTATGAACAATAAGAAGATAATAATCATTGGCTTTCTAATTATCATAATTTATGTTTATAATTCTAATGATAATGAACGCTGGTACAAAAAAGAGAATGTTATAGCTGGTAAAAAGATATATTTAGAAAATTGTATTTCTTGTCATAAGATTAATGCACAAGGTATTAGTAAATGGAAAGAAATAAATGATAATGGATATTATCCTCCTCCACCTTTAAATGGTTCAGCTCATTCTTGGCATCACTCACTTGTAAGTTTAAAAGATATTATTTCAAATGGAGGAAAACCTTATGATGGACTAATGCCTTCTTTTAATAATACATTAAATAAAAATGAAATAAAAAATGTAATATCATATTTTCAGAGTTTTTGGAATAATGAAATATATAATTTATGGCAAGAAAATGAAAAATAAGCTGATCTATACTTAGCTTATAGGCCATCTTATTAAATAATTCAATAGTAAAGCTTGTGATTATGTAAAAATGTCTTTAGATGTGTTTAAAATGATTTTAGGGGGAATTGATTGAAAGTAATAAATATTATTATAAATAGAATAAACTCAAAGCTTTTAAAGCTTTAAGTTTTTACTCTAATCTTTACTTTGTTTTTCTTGAGCTTCATTAACTCTTAAAACTCTACCTTCACAATCGTTACCATTTAAAGCATCAATCGCAAGTTTAGCTTCATCAGATATTTCCATCTCTATAAAACCAAAACCTTTTGATCTTCCTGTATCTTTATCTGTAATAACAGTTGAGTTTGTAACTACGCCAAATTTAGCAAAAATTTCTTCTAAATCTTTATCATCCATTCTGTATGATAGGTTTCCAACATAAATGTGCATATTATAGTTCCTTGATAATTATTAAGTTATACTATCCAAAAAACTATAATAAATAGATTAGTTTTATGCTTCTTTGTTGAAATTTACGCTAATTGCTTGTTTAAATCTTTTAATAGATTCTTCTAATCCTAGTACCGCTAAAATATCATATACTGAAGGAGCTTGTGTTCCACCTGTTAATGCAATTCTAATTGGTTGAAATAATTGAGGAAACTTTAATTCAAATTCTGCAATAAAAGGTTTAGTTATTGCTTCATAATCACAAGCTAAATGTAAAGTGTCTTTATTCTCTTCTAAAAGTTTCATATAGTTTTCTAACATTTCAATTGTATTTTCTTTAACAAACTTTTTAGAACCTTTTTTCTCATAATCAAGAGGTGTGTCTAAAAGATTATCAATTGACGCTTTAAGTTCAACTAGTGTTTGAGCTCTCTCTTTACATAAGTCTAAAATCATTTCTTTTTTATCATGACCTTCTAAAATACAATCAAAGAATTCTAATTCTTTTGCTAATCTATCATTAGAAACATTTTTAATATAATGCGAGTTTAACCATAAAAGTTTATCTTCATTATATGCAGATGCAGATTTATTAATAGTATTAGGATCAAAAAGTTCTAACATTTCATCCATAGAAAAGATTTCTTGATCTCCATTTGACCAACCTAATCTTACTAAAAAGTTTAATAAAGCCTCTGCTAAATATCCTTTTCTTTTATAATCCATAACATCCATCGCACCATCTCTTTTAGATAGTTTTTTTCCAGATGGATTATTAATCATAGGAACATGATAAAATTTAGGAATATTAAAACCTAAAGCATTATAAATTACAATTTGTTTTGGAGTATTAGTTAAGTGATCGTCACCTCTAATAACATCAGTCATTTCCATTAAAGCATCATCAATAGCAACAACAAAATTATAAGTAGGCATTCCATTAGCTCTAGCAATTACAAAATCATCAACTTCAGTTGCAGCAAAATTCATTGAAGATTTAACACCATCTTCAAAAGTAATTCTACCTTCTTGAGGAGCTTTAATTCTAATAACAGGATCAACACCTTCTGGTATAGTTCCAGTAAAGTCTCTATATCTTCCATCATATCTTGGAGTTTGTTTATTAGCCGTTTGCTCTTCTCTTAAAGCATCTAACTCATCTCTACTCATATAACACTTATAAGCTTTACCTTCATCAAGAAGTTGATTGATATACTTAGTATAAATATCAAGTCTTTTTGATTGATATTCAACTTCACCATCATAAGACATACCAACCCAATCAAATGCTTCAATAATTGCTTTCATAGCTTCATCATTATTTCTTGCAGTATCAGTATCTTCAATTCTTAATTTAAATAAACCATTATTTTTTCTAGCCCATAAATAACTATATAAAGCAGTTCTTAAACCACCAATATGTAAATATCCAGTTGGACTTGGTGCAAATCTTGTTGTTATCATCTTATTTATCCTTCTTATTATTACTAATCATAAATCCTACAAATGTTATTAGAACTACTATTGATATGAATGTTAACATTACATACTCAAGAGTCCCCATTAACATCTTTCTCTTTTAACTGTCCACAAGCAGCAGAAATATCTAAACCTTTTGATTCTCTAATTGTACATAATAAACCTTTGTCAATTAAATATTCTTTAAATTTAGTCATAGTTTCAACACTTGGTCTTTCATAAGTAGTACCTGGGTATGGATTAAAATAAATTAAATTTACTTTTGATTTAATACCATTTAGTAATTGAATTAGTTTTTGGGCAGCTTGAATTGAATCATTTTTACCTTTAATTACTAAGTATTCAAACATTACTTTTTTTCTAGCATCAACAGGAAAAGCTTTTACTGCATCAATAATTGATTGAATGTTATAAGCTTTATTCATAGGAATAAGCTCGCTTCTTAACTCATCATCAACAGCATGTAAAGAAATTGCTAATTGAATTCCTAAGTTTTCTTCACCTAATTTAACAATTTTAGAAGATAAACCAGATGTAGATACTGTTTGTCTTCTTCTATTAATTGATAAACCTTCTTCAAGTGAGAATATTTTAACAGCACTAACAAAGTTTTTATAGTTATCAAGTGGTTCACCCATTCCCATATAAACAATATTAACTGCTTTATTATCTGGAATATTATTATCTCTTTTTAGATTAACAATTTGAGCTATATATTCTCCAACTGTTAAGTTTCTTACAAAACCACCTTTTGCAGTTAAACAAAAAGTACAACCAATTTTGCAGCCTACTTGAGATGATACACATACAGTATATTTTTCACTTCTTTCAACTACGCCATCTTCGTTTATTTTCTTCTTTTTCATTAAAAGTAAAACAGCTTCAACAGTATGTCCATCTCTTAATTTAAAAAGATATTTAATACTTCCGTCTGTACTTTCTTCTTTTCTAACTACATCCATAATAGCTATATCATAGTTAGCTTTTAAGTTTTCAATCAAATCTTTTGGTAAGTTTTTCATCTCATCAAATGAACTTGCATATTTTTTATATAGCCAGTTATAAATTTGTTTTGCTCTAAAAGCTGGTTTCACTTCTTCTTTTAATTCTTCTAAAGTGTAATCATATATTGATTTCAACATTATCCTTTTTCTATATTATATTAAGTGTATTTTAGCATTTTTTGGAAATATTTTTCTATTTTAGTCTAAATAAAAGAAAGAATTTTAAAATTCATTTAATACTAAATAAAGTCTTATGTAATGTAAATTTTAAGGATAAGTGATTTAAT
>JABSON010000198.1 GCA_013215915.1 Campylobacteraceae bacterium
TATAATTATGTAAATTATTTTGTTTAACAATTAATTTATATGAAATATTGTATTTTCTTGCAATTGCATATAAACTATCTCCTCTTTTAACTGTATGAATCGCAAATCTTGTATTCTTTATATTATTTTTATTCTTATTATATCTTGATAAAATATTATAAGGAATATAAATATTATAAGTTTTATAATAAGGTGGAATTATTTTCCTTTTTATATGTTTATTTAAAGATACTAATTCTTTTACACTCATTCCAATTGCTTTAGCAATATTATTTAAATGCAAACCACCTTTTACTTCAATAGTTGCAACAGTATTTGCAATACCCATGTTAAGTAAATGTGCATTATCCTCATTAGTTATAAAACTATGATTATTCATCATTGCCAATGATATTATTTTTCTAATATAATTTCTTGATTCTTTTGGTAAATATTGTCGAGAAATTTCTTTTTGAAATACTAATAATTCATAAATACTAGGCTTAATATCCCATTTTAAAACTTTTTTATATATTTTATTTAAATCTGAGAATCTTGCTCGTTTTCTAGTATAAGATGAAATAGTAGATCTAAATTTTCTTATATCTTTTGAGTATTTATTATTTTTACCATGTTTTTTAACATACATATCAATTGTAGCTCTTGTAATCGCTTCAATTACCCTACCTTCGCCACAGTTATATGCAATAGCTGCTAAATACCATTTCCCAAATCTCTTTTTTAAATGTTTTAAATATTTACTTGCTGCATAAGTAGATTTAACTAAATCCATTCTTTCATCAATATAAATATCATTCTTTAAAGAAAATCTTTTTGCAGTTGGTTTCATAAACTGCCAAATACCTCTGGCATTAACATTAGATTTAGCATCAATAGTAAAATTTGATTCAGCCATAGCTAAATAAATAAATATAGAAGGAAGACCTTCCTGTCTTAAAATTTCTTTTATCTTAGGTACAAATAATGAAGCATTATTAAGTTTTCTTACATATCTTCTTTGATTATGTTTAGCTAAAAGAGAGTTATAGTTTTTTTGCAGTAAGTAGTCAGTTATAAACGATTGATCAATGTCTAGTTCTTCAAGAACTTCGAAATCTCTAGTTTCAACATTTGTACCAATTAAAGATCCAAATATCATGCTTTGTAATAACAAGCAGACAAATATTATGTTTTTCAAATAAAGCCCTATTTTTAAAATAAGGCTTAGTATATCTAATTTATGTTTTTAAACTCTTTAAACAAAGTTTTAGCATTAGAAGTACTTAATTCGTGAACTTCTTCAAGACTTAAGTTTAAAACTTCTGCTATTTTCTCAGCAATTTGGAGAGTATAAACAGGTTCATTTCTCTGACCTCTAAATGGATGAGGAGTTAAATAAGGTCCATCAGTTTCAATTAATAATTTATCTTTAGGTATTTTTGGAAGTATATCTACTAGTTTTTTTGCATTTTTAAATGTTAAAACTCCACCTATTCCATAATAAAATCCATGATCTGCTAAAGGTAATAAGTGTTCACTTGCATTAAAACAATGTAAAACTCCACCTACTTCTTTTGCATTATATTCTTCTAAAATAATCCTTGAATCATTTGAAGCATCTCTTACATGTACAATTAATGGTTTTTTAACTTTTTTAGCAAATTCTATTTGAGAGATAAATACTTTTTTTTGTAAAGCAATTTCTGCTTTTTTTTCTTCTTCATCATCTGGCAGTCTAAAATAATCTAAACCACATTCACCTACAGCTATACATTTTGGATGAGAAATATACTTTTCTAATACTTTTTCATCATACATATTTATATCATAAGGATGAATTCCAACAGCAAAAAAAACTTCTTCATATTTTTCACTTAAAGCTATTGCTCTTGGTAAAGATTCAAAATCAGCCCCAGGAATTAAAAAAGATTTAACTCCTGCTTTTATTGCTCTTAAAATAACTTCATCTACATCTTCTATATATTTAAAATTGTCTAAGTGACAGTGGGTATCTATTATTATGATAAAAACCTTTTTTCAAGTAATGTAATTAAACCATTTAATTCAGAGATTTGATCTTTTTGAATCCAAGAATCAATTCCAAAGTTTTTGAATGCATCATAATCACTTTCATCTTCAATAATTGCAATTGATACAAATTTATCTGCACAAGCACCATGTTTGTTCTCTTCAAAATCAAAAATTGTATTAATATCTAAAATAGCGATATCAGCATTTCCTGCCATACCACTTTCATAATATTCAACTGTATGTTTATCATCAATTAAATTATCATCTACTACGCAAAAAGTTACTAAATTCATTTTAACTCCTAAGTTTTTATTTAATATTTTATCACAATGAAAATAAATCTACAAGATGTATCTTGACATATCTTCATTTTCTACAATTTCATCTAGTTTTTCTTCAACTAGTTCTTTTGTTATTGTTATTGTTTCACCTGCGTGTTCATCTGCTTCAAAAGAGATATCTTCTAGTACTTTTTCAATTACAGTATGTAATCTTCTTGCACCTATATCTTCTGTTTTTTCATTAGCTTTTAATGAAAAAGAAGCAAAAGCTCTAATTGCTTCATCTGAAAACTCTATTTTTAAGTCTTCTACACTTAATAATGCCTGATATTGTCTTAATAAGGAATTTTTAGTATTTGTTAAGATTTTGTATAAAGCTTCTTCATTTAATGATTCTAACTCTACTCTTAAAGGAAATCTTCCTTGAAGTTCAGGTAATAAATCACTAGGTTTTGAGACATGGAAAGCTCCAGCTGCGATAAATAAAATATGATCAGTAGAAATCGTTCCATATTTTGTTTGAACATCACTTCCTTCTACTATAGGTAGTAAATCTCTCTGAACTCCTTCTTTTGAAGGATCTTGATTTTGTGAAGACTTAGAAGATGCAATTTTATCAATTTCATCTAAAAATATAATTCCACCATTTTTAGCTCTTTTTAAAGCTTCTACTTTTATTGCGTCTTGATCTAATAATTTATCACTAGCAGAAGATCTTAATAAATTTCTTGCGTCTTTTATTGAAACTTCTTTTTTGATTTTATCTTTATTCATTCCGCCTAAAAGTTTATTAATACCCTCTTGCATTGAAGACATATCAATTGGAAAACCAGTATCAATTACTTCTACATGAGTTCTTTTATCAAATTCAATTTCAATAACCTTATCATCTAAAGCCCCAGATAAAAGTTTTTCTTCCATTTTATTATATGCTTTAATAAATGATTCTTTTGTAGCTTCAGTAGCGCCAGAAGGAAGAGGTGGAATTAGTTTTTCAATTATTATTTTATTAATCTCATGATTTATATTATCTTTAATATTATCTTCATATTCTTTTGTAACTAGAGAAAACGAAGCATGAACTAAATCTCTAATCATAGATTCAACATCACGTCCCACAAAACCAACTTCAGTATATTTACTAGCTTCAACTTTTACAAAAGGTAAAGACATCATTTTAGCCATTCTTCTTGCTATTTCAGTTTTACCAACACCGGTACTACCAATCATAAGAATGTTTTTAGGCATAATTTCTTCTTGAAGTTCATCACTTAATTGTAATCTTCTGTATCTATTTCTTAAAGCAATTGCAATTGTTTTTTTAGCATCATTTTGACCAATAATATAATCATCTAAATAAGATACAATTTGTTTTGGAGTTAAATTCATTTAATCCTCAATTTTTAATATTTTAATATTTTGATTTGTATAAATACATAATTCACCAGCAATCATTAAAGATTCTCGAACTAATTCTTCTGGATCTAAAGTTGTATGTTTTTCTAAAGCACGTGCTGCAGAAATAGCATAATTACCACCAGATCCAATTGAACAAATTTTTCCATCTTCTGGTTCTACTACATCACCAGTTCCTGTTAAAATAAAAATATGTTTTTTATTTAAAACAATCATCATAGCTTCTAAACGTCTTAAAAGTTTATCTTTTCTCCACTCTTTTGAGAAATTAATAACGGCTTTTAATAAATCACCTTTAGAAGTTTCTAAATGAGCTTCGAACATATCAAATAAATTAAAAGCATCAGCAGTAGATCCAGCAAAACCAGCTAAAATCTGGTTTTTATATAATGTTCTAATTTTTGTAGCATTACCTTTTAATACAGTATCTCCAAAACTAACTTGACCATCTCCACCTATTACAGCTTTTTTATCTGTTTTATAAGCAAGTATTGTAGTTGCATGAAACATAATATTTACTCAGCTATTACATCAATTTTGATAGTACCATGAATTCCATGACCTAATTTACAATCAACTTCAAAAATTCCAACAGTTTTAATTTTTGATTTTAAAGTAATTTGTTTTTTATCAATTTTTAAAGAAGCTTGAACTAATAAAACTTCAGCAATTTCTTTATTTGTAACAGAGCCAATTAAATGTCCATTTGCTCCAACTTTATGTTTAATAGTGAATTTTTGAGAATCTAAATTTTCTTTAATATCATTTGCAATTTTAATTTCTGCATCTGCTTTATCTTTTTTAATTTTTTCATCTTCTGCCCATTTTGCTAAAACTTCAGTAGTTGCTGATAATGCAAAACCTTTACCAATTAAAAAGTTTTTACCATAACCATCTTTAACATCTTTAACTTCACCAGCTTTACCAGTTCCTTGAACATCTTTAATTAATAATACTTTCATAATCTCTCCATATTTATTAAAACATAAAATAATTTTATGTCTATAATTTATTTTGCTTGTATTCTACAATATTTTTGTTAATTAGTCCTAAATATAAGCAAATAAGAATATAAAATTTTATTATATTCTTATTTTTTTTATTGAATTATTTATTTAACTAGCTATTTCAATAGAGTTTTCTTGCACCTTTTCTCTAATTGATCTCTTTTTGACATAGTTATTTAAACCTATATGATTAGAATAACCTAAAAGTTTTGCTATTTTTCGTACAGATAAACCTAAAGCTAATAATTCTTCAATTTTATCTCTTTGTTTATCAAACTTAGATTTTTGAATTGTGCCTTTTGGTTTACCCAAAAGAATACCCTGTTCTTTTTTAAGATTTAAAGCTTCTTTTGTTCTTAAACTCATTAAATCTTTTTCTAAAGCTATTGTCATAGAAACCACACCTAAAATCATTTTTGTTAGCATATCATTACTATCAATTAAGTCAAGATTTTGTTTAATTACAATTATTCTAATTTGATTATCTAAGAAAAAATTTACTATTTCTAATATACGTTCAATAGTTCTTCCAAAAACATTTAAATCATAAATAATAATAATATTGTCTTTTGAACATTTTTCTAATAATTGAAGTAAATTTTTTTCATCTTTAGATGAATTAATTTCAATTTCAATTTC
>JABSON010000199.1:0-1605 GCA_013215915.1 Campylobacteraceae bacterium
ATACCGACATAATTGGATTTCTTCGGTACATTATTTTGATATACCGACATAATTGGATTTCTTCGGTACATTATTTTGATTTAAAAAGTAATTCTATTTGACTATTAATATCTTTTTTACACTCTTCAATTGTATCCATATCTAAATCAAGTTTTATAGCTTTTTCTTCAAAAGTTTTTACAGCTTTTATACAATCATCTATAATTTTTGAAGCAGTTTTTACTTTGATAGATTGATTTTTTGCAATTTTTAATACATCTTCTCTTGTAATATTTAGATCTTTTCCTGCAATTGTTGTAGTATGTGATTTCATTGCACCTTTTGAATAAGTAATATCATAAGCAGGTGATAAACTCCATTTTCCTTCTCTATCCATTAAATAAGAAAAGTTTTTAGCATGGTCATCAAAATTAAAAGCTAAAATATTTAATATCATTCTTTTAAATAATTCTTCTACATCTTCTTGTGATTTACACACTTTTCTTGTAAGCATAAATAAATGTTCATATGATGTTGCTTTTACAATAGAGATATCAATATGCATTAAAGCAGCAGCAGTACACATATGTACTTTGTTATCATTATCATCTCTATCAAATCTTTTTACTAAAAGATGATTAGCATCACCTTCTTTTATTAATTGAAATTCCGCTGTATTTATACCAATTTCTTTAGCCATAGACATAAATATATATTCAAGTTTAGTAAGCCCAATACTCCCCATATACTCATAAATTTCATCAAATTTAATAATAGCTCTTTTATGTCCAGTATGTAATTCTTTTTTATTTAGTCGTATCTGCGCATTATCATAATTATATTGTACAAGCATTTTAGGTCTTCCTCCACCAACAGGTGATACACTTTCACGAATATTCATTAATGTTTCAATAGAAGAATCATCAACTTTACAAGCTTGTTTCATTTCCTCATATACTTCTTTTGCATTAATCGCAGTATCAGCAGAAAGAATACCATCTTCTTCTTTTGGTTCGTATTCAATAGCACCCATACCTCTATCCCCAATAAATGCTAGTTTATGTAAGTTTGTTATTTCAAAATGTTTTAGTCCTTGCTGTTCAAAATATCTATCAATAAAAGGCATACCATGTTTATCAGGAAGAGAATCAAAGAAAACACCTGCAATACCATGATAAAGTTTTGTATGGTCTTCATTTGTATAAGCATTATTTGTTTTACTGACATGAAGTTTAATAGGAGAAATTTCTAATCCTTCTAATTTAAAATCTTTATCATACTCAAAATAAATAATGCCCTCATCCTCAATCATCGTACCTATTTTTTTACCATAAATATATGCATTAACTTCTTCCATTTTTTTAGCCTTTTCTTACTCTTTTTCTTGTTTTATTATTTTTCTTATTTCTAATTTCACTAAGAGAGAGATATTTTTCTTCTTTAAGTAACATGTTTAATTTTGAAGTCATATCAAGAACAAGCATAATATTAATAATATTCTCAAACTTTGTTGTTTTATTACTAATAAAATTTGCATATGATTTAGAAGACATACCTGCAGCTTTATATAAATCTACTTGTGTCATATTTTTTCGAACTCTTTCTTTTTCAATAATATCAACAAAT
>JABSON010000199.1:1615-5284 GCA_013215915.1 Campylobacteraceae bacterium
TCCATAATATCATATTGACTCATAAATTCAATCATAACTTACCCTTTTCATAGGATTAAATCTATTTAAGATGTTATTTTACCCTTTTATACATAATTATATCACAAGTATTGGGAATTTATATATTAATAATTAATCTAAACTATAATCATAGAAATTAAAGCTTAATAGTTTTTAGTATTTTAATATGAATTAGTTAAAATATATAGATGAACAAGAGTTCGTATGAAAACAATTTATTAAGAGAATAATATGTAATCTTAAATTTAAATCTTAGGGTACTTTTTGGGGTATATTGAAATATATACCTCTACAAGCCCTATTACATCGCATGGTTAAATCCCCCATAATCCATCTTATAAAGTAAAAAAAGTCCGATAGACTAGCTCTTTAAACTTAACTACTAT
This sequence comes from Campylobacteraceae bacterium, assembly GCA_013215915.1. GTDB lineage: Bacteria > Campylobacterota > Campylobacteria > Campylobacterales > Arcobacteraceae > NORP36. The sequence continues at coordinate 2,023 of JABSON010000199.1, forward strand.
TTATTAATATACATCAAAATTCTCTAAGTACATTATAATAAAGAAGAATTTAATTTAGACATCATTTATTAAATAATATAAAAAAATAGGATTAAGATATTAAAATTAATTGTCTTCATTTATTATAATAAGTTAATAAATTATTATGCTACAATTATTATGAAAAAAATAAAGGACAAACAATGTTAAGAACAAAAATTTTTACTATTTTAGTTTTAGTCCAAGGTGTTTTTGCCCAAAATATCTTAGAAGGTGATCGTTCAGTTCCTATTGAATCAAAAGATGGAATGGTTGTAACAAGTCATTTCTTAGCTTCTCAAGAAGCGTTAAAAGTCTTAAAAAATGGAGGTAATGCCATTGATGCTGCTGTTACGGCTGCTTTTGCTTTAGCAGTTACACAACCAAGATCTGGAAATATAGGTGGTGGTGGTTTTATGCTTGTTTCTAATGATAAAACAAATAAAGTAATTGCTATTGATTATAGAGAAAAAGCTCCAGCAGCTGCTTATAAAGATATGTTTTTAGACAAAGATAAAAATGTAGATAAAAAAATATCTAGGTTTTCACATAAATCAGCAGGAGTTCCAGGGACAGTTGCAGGTTTAGCACTTGCATTAAAAAAATATGGAACCATTTCTTTATCAACAGCTTTGAAACCTGCTATTAAACTTGCACAAGAAGGTTTTATTATCACGCCCCGTTTCTACAAAGGAGTATTATCAAAAGAAAAAAGATTAAAAAAATATAAAGCCAGTAAAGATGTGTTTTTTAAAAAAGATGGTAGTGCTTATCAAGTAGGTGATAGATTTATTCAAAAAGATTTAGCCAAAACATTAAAAAGAATATCAAAATATGGAGCACAAGAATTTTATACTGGAAAGACTGCAAAATATATAGTAGAAGATATGAAAAAACATGGTGGTTTAATTACTATGAATGATTTAAAAAACTATAGTCCAAGTATAAGAAAACCAGTACATGGAACATATAGATCATATGATATTTATTCTATGTCACCTCCTAGTTCAGGTGGCGCTCATGTTGTACAAATCTTAAATATTATGGAGAACTATGATATTTCTTCATTAGGACATAATTCTGCTGATACGATACATATAATGGCAGAATCTATGAGAAGAGCTTATGTAGATAGAGCGGAATACTTAGGTGATAGTGATTTTGTAAAAGTACCTTTAAAGGGATTAACATCAAAAGCCTATGCAAAAGAATTATCAAAAAATATTACAAATCAAAGAACTCCTTCAAAAGATTTAAAAGCAGGAAATGCTCCAGGATATGAAAGCAATGAAACAACACATTTTTCAATTGCAGATAAATTTGGAAATGTAGTATCTAATACATATACTATTAATTTCTCTTATGGTTCTGGAATAATTGTAAATAAAGCAGGTTTTTTATTAAACAATGAAATGGATGATTTTTCAGCAAAACCAGGAGTTGCTAATGCTTATGGTTTAATTGGAGGAGAATCTAATAAGATTGAACCTAATAAAAGAATGTTAAGTTCAATGTCCCCTACTATTGTTAAAAAAGATGGAAAAAACTTTTTAGTAACAGGAAGTCCCGGTGGTTCTAGAATCATTACTACAACGCTTCAAGTTATTTCTAATGTAATTGATCATAATTTAAATATCTTAGCAGCAGTAAGTGCTCCAAGAATGCATCATCAATGGTTTCCAGATGAAATAAGAATTGAAGAAGGCTTTTCAAAAGATACTATTAAATTACTTGAACAAAAAGGTCATAAAGTAGTACAGAAAAAATCTATGGGTGCAATTCAAAGCATTATGATAAAAGATGGAATATTCTATGGCGCAGCCGATCCAAGAAGAAGTACATCTAGTGCTTTAGGATATTAAAGAATAAAATAAAGATGAGATTATCTCATCTTTATTTTATATCTAATTAATTTCTTCTCCAATATAAAAGTAAATAATGTGCAGTCTAGATATTTAATACTTTATTGTGAGGTATAGAACAAATCTACAATTAGAATATTAATTAATAATTCTTATAGTTATATAAAACTAGTACTTAATTTTTTATCTATATTTAAATGACCTAAACATAAGCATTTTAATTCATATTTGATATAATACATCAACATTACCATAATAAAGGCATAGTATGAAATTATCATTTAAGTTTTCAATTCTTATATTAATTTTATTTTTCTCACTATCTGCATTTGCATCTGAGAATAATAAAATAGGACTAAAACAATTAGTGGAAAAACCTTTAATTGAAAGGTATATTTTAGATCAATTAACAGACTTACGTATTCAAAATATGAAACTTAGAAATGAAGTTGAAAGAAGACTCTCAAATAATGAAGTTCAACAAACAGACCGTGCTGCTAGATATATGACCGATACAATTGGGAATATTTTTTACTTAATTGCAGCTGCTACATCTATACTTATTTTTGCTGGTTGGAATTCTCTTAGAGATATTAGAAATAAAATGGAAAATATAGTTGAGGACAGAGTAAATAGTATTACTCAAAAGTATAATGTTAAAATGCAAGTTATTCAAGATGAAATGAAAATTCAATCAGAGAAAATACTTGAAAATCAAAATACTATATATAATACGCATTATATACATTCACTCTGGATGAGATCAAATCTTGAAACAAATCCTCAATCAAAAATAGATATTTATGATGAAATTATAAATATAAATTCTGATGATACAGAAGTTTATGCATATAAAGCAGATGCAGTTCTTGATATGGATGAATATGAATGGGCACTTAATCTTAGTAATAAAGCAATAGAAATTGATCCTGAATATGGTTATGCATACTGGCAAAGATCTTGTGCAAATGCAATGCTTGATAATAAAAATGATTCAATTTCAGATTTAGAAATGGCAATACAAAAATCTCCTAATCTAAAAGATGAAATAGAAAGTGAACCAATGTTTAAAAATATAAAAGATAGTGATGAGTTCAAAAAATTACTAAACTAAAGTAAATTTATGTCAATAAACTCTTGATCTAAGAATAAATTCTTTTCTTTTAAAGTAGGTATAGATTTAGTATTTGTATAAGAACAAGAAGAAAAATTTACTATCTTTTGTTTGTCTTTAGAAGCCATTAGAGGACTATGAGCAAGATCTTTAATTAAATTCTTATTCATAGCTTCAAAAGCTATTTGCCAAGCTTCAAGATTAGTAAAATTAACTTTTAATGAATTCAAAATACTTATACCTGCATAATCTAAATCACTCCAAATAT
>JABSON010000002.1:0-5384 GCA_013215915.1 Campylobacteraceae bacterium
TTATTCATATTAGGACTATATTTATAATGCTTTACAACAAAACACAGAAGTAAACAATAGACTAATTACCAGAATATACATCTTAGTAGCTTTAGATAAAAAATCTATGACAAAAAAAGTTATAGGTGAGATATATCATGAAATTGAAATTCTATAGATATTAGAGCTATGTTTAATGCGGCATTAAACATAAAATTATATTTATAAATAATCATTGACTATACTTTAATTATAAGAAATCTAAACTTTTACAAGAATAAAAGATAATAAGAACTTGGTTATTTTTAAAATTCAGGACAGCATAATAATAAAACAATGATACTGGAGTGGTAACTGAAATTCATACTATTTTTTGCTTATCCCTAAGCCACCATTTCATTTTGTAACATAAACTCTCTTTTCTAGTAGGTTCTTGAAATGATTTTCTAGTTTTTGTTGGAATATTATTTACTTTTTTATAAGTGCTTATCCATAGGTACAGTGTTTTTAAATTTAGATCTAAATCTTTTGCAATTGTAGAAGTTTTTTTTTCACTGTTTAATGCTAATTGAACAGTGGAATCTTTGAACTCTTGTGTATACTTTTTATTTGCCATCTTAATCCCCTTTTAGGTTTTTATTTTAACATAGACTAATAAATTATATGTCCTATTTAGGGTAGCAGTATCAGAAATGTTATTTGAATATATTGAGATTTTTTATAATAGAAAAAGAAGATATTATTATACTAATTACTTGTCGACAAGTAATTTTGAGGAGGAAATGTTACAAATAAAATGGCTGCATAGATAATTATTTCTTTGTCCTGTTTATGGTTGAAATATCAGATGTTTAACTTCCACTTCCAATGGTTCCGTAGTAGTTAATGATTCTCTAGTAGGAATATTATGAGCTTTCTTATAAGCTGTAACCCAATGATATAATGTCTTTGAATTAAGACCTAAATCTTCAGCAACTTGTACAACATTTTCTTTGTCATTTAAAATCAGTTGAACTGTTGAATCTTTAAATTCTTTACTATATTTACTTTTTTTTATGATTAACCTTTATTCATTTTATTTTATCTCAGAATTAATAAATTCCGAGTATGAATTCAGGTTACCCTTCCAATATTCCATAACTGTCTCGTATGAAAATATTGTATTTCCTGCAACACCGCACATCAAAGATGTTATAGTTAATCCTCCTTTTCCTTTTAATTTTTCCGCCATATCGGCTGCACTTATCGCATCACATATTGCACCAAGTGCACCCTCGAATTGTTCTTTAGTTAAATATTCACCTGCCATTTTATCTGTCCTTATTGTTTATTTCTTTTATCAGTTTTAAGCTTGGTGTATCTTTATGACACAAAAAACTTACCATATCCATTGTTACTTGAGATACCGAATTTTTCACCCCTGGAGACATTGATAAAAAGGCTCTTGCCATATCACGATACTCTGTTTTTACATTTTTACTATCTTTTGCCCAAAAATAAAGTTTTTTGACCGTTGATAGATACTCATAAAGTTCTTTGCTAAAACAAGTCTCTTTTGAAATAGTTTGAGTATGAAGTTCAAACATCAATAAACTCCCCAAAATAAGATTTTTATTATAAACAAACTGCAAATCATCATTTACATCAAGTTTACTAATTGATTTATATATATTTGTATATCTCTCTTTTTGGATTGGGTCTTTAAAAAAATTTATACTTTGTTCCAACTTACTGTTTCCCGAGTATAATAAATAGGTATAACTTTTAAAACTGTTTAATAATCCTCCCACCTTATCCTGTAAGTTTGTTATGGGTGCAAATACTTCACCTTTTACTGGATAGTTACTAAGCTTTAAAATGTAATGATATAACTTTGTTTTAAATTCTAATCGTGTATCCCGATCACGCTTATAAATAGCCATAGTTCTATCATTTCTTTCTGTTTGAATAAAAGCATAAAACTCAAAATAATTTACTCTCCACCACAATACATTTTCTGCATTATTTTCTTGAACTAATTTTTCACCTTTCTCAAAAAAATAATCTCTCATAATATATGCTGGTTTAAAAATAGAATTATTAAAATCTAACCAACTTATACTATGAATTAAATTTATAAAAAAAGTTACAGTTGTTGCATGAACAAAGTGTTTTGTAGCTTCTGGATTAACAGAACCTTTCGTATTGTATTTTTTTTCAATTCCTGTGTAAACAACAAAATATAACGCTATTAAAATTAATGGTATAGAAATTATAATCTTTATTTTTGAAAAGACACCATTTCTTTTTTTCTGTTCTTTTTTATTCTCTATTTTCATTTTTATCCTTCGTATAATACATATAGCAATCAATTTGTTAAAATATGATTGAGGTGAATTAAAACTCATAACTCTCACAAAGGTTAATAATAAACAAGTTTTTTCCTTTTTGGGTAAATATACCAATATAAAAAACGTCTTGTATTAACTTTTAAAATTATCTGTAGGATGCTAAGGGAAGGTCAGAATTATACCTTTTATAATACGAAGCTATGAGATTTTAAATTAACTTATGAGGAGGATTATTATGTATTACGTTGGAATTGATGTTCCAAAAGAAAAGCATTATGTTTGTATCTTAGATGAAGATACTTAAATAGTCTCTAAAGCATTTTGGATTTAGTAAGATGTCCTTGGACTAAAAGAACTTATTAAAAGGTTATAAGATCTTTCACTTTATTGTAACGATTTCAGATTAGCAGTTGAGTCTACTGGCGCTTTTAGCGAGAATATTTATGAATTTTTAAGTGACTTTAGGTATAAGGTTATATTATTAAATTAATATCAAACTACTAAGTATAGAGATTTTAGTACTATGAAAAAAGTTAAGAATGATTCTATTGATAATTATGTAATAGCAGAGCTAATATCAACAGGTAAATATAAAAAAAGCCATATATCTAGTGGAGACTACCATAGTTTAAAAGTACTAGGTAGATTAAAACGATCATTAGATGATAAAATAAAAACAGTAAAAAAAGAAATATCAACTGTTATTGCAACTGTAAATAATTAAATAACACTTGTCTTTAAAAATATTTTTACAAAAATAGTAATAATAATCATTAAAGAATACCCAACTAGTGTTGACTTAAAAAGACTACTTTAAAATGATTACTTAAGCTTTTTTGGGCATTAAAGGGAGGGGTAACAACTTTAGTGAAGTCAAAGCTATTCAATTAATTGACCTTGCAAATTCCTCAATTTATAATGGCCGTGCACAAGATGCTCGCTCTTTAATGATAAAGACTAATATTAAGATATTAGAGCTTTTATGTCAAGAAAAAGAGGAAATTGAAAATAATCAAGATGATGATTTCGCGTCATCAATTAAAAATCTAAAAACAATACCAGCTGTAGCCGACAAAACTATTACAGCTATTATTACTGAATATTGAGATTTAAAAAGATTTGATTGAGTTAAATCGTTTATTGGTTATCTTGGTCTTTATCCAACACAATACCAATCCTCTAATTCTTTGAATATTGGAAGACTCGCAAAAAGAGGAATCTCAATTGCAAAACACGTCCTTTATAGGTCTACTGTTTCATCAGTTTTACATAATAATGAATTACATAAAATATTTAGAGATAAAGTATTAGTTGGTAAATCAAAAAAAAGATTAATTATAATTGCTAAAAAAATAGCAGGAATAATATATTACATATTTAAATACAATCAACCGTATAATCCAAATAGAGTTTTAGTTCCTTACAATAAATAAAATAGTTAAGTTAACATTTGTGAGAACAATGAGTTGTTAATGAACCTTGACCAATAATGTATTGTTTTTTTATTTGATCATTTGAATATTCTTATAAATACTCAAAAAAGCAAACAATAAAGTAATGCCTAAACAAATGATTATTCGTTTAAGCTATTCTTTATAGGATGGTTTTTATTTTTTGCTCCTTAAATCACTTTATTTCCCACTTAATACACTAAATCAAGCCACTTCTTTCAAGATAGCTTTTATCATCTCACACTCAACCCTTCATCCATATATTGAATAATGGGATATATGAAAAATTCAATTACTCTTCGTTTTCCTACTTTTATTTCAGCTGTTACACTCATACCTGCTTCTAAATATCTTTCTTTTCCTTCTACCTTTAAAGTTTTGCCATTTGGCTCTATTTTCACTTCATATATATCCCCTAGTTGTTCATCTGTTAGAGAAAATTTTCCTACGTTTATAATCTTTCCTTCCAAAAATCCATACTTTTGAAAAGAGAATGTATCAATTTTTATTTTACAATCCATATCTTTTTTTATAAATCCTATATCTCGATTGAGTACATTTACTTTTACTATGAGAGGAGAGTTTTTAGGAACTATAGAGATAAGTTTTTCAGCAGGTGTCACAACTCCGCCTATAGTATTAATCATTAATTTTGATATATAGCCATCAGTGGGTGATACTTGGAGGGGTAACTTAAATTCATACTCTTTTTTGCTTATCCCTAAGCCACCATTTCGTTTTGTAACATAAAGTCTTTTTCTTGAAAATTATTGGGAGACAAATTTCCTAAATAACTATGGCTTCCTTTTCTATTATAATAAAATTCTATATATTCAAATATCTCTTTTTTAGCTTGTTTTTTTGCATAAAAATATGTGTTATATACTAATTCTTGTTTTAATGATTTAAAGAAACTCTCTGCCACAGCATTGTCCCAACAATTGCCTTTTCGGCTCATACTTTGTACAATCCCATGCTTTTTTAATAAGTCTTTATGAGAATACGAAGCATATTGACTTCCTCTATCCGTATGCCAAATAAGTCCCTTAGAAGGGTTCCTATGAAGTATTGCCATATTTAATGCATCGTTTACTAATGATACTTTCATCGTATCATCCATAGACCACCCAACTATCTTTCTTGAATAAAGATCAATTACAGTTGCAAGGTATAACCATCCTTCTCCTGTTGGAATATATGTAATATCTCCAACATACTTTTCATCTGGATTTGACGCATAAAAATCTCTATTTAGTATATTTGCAGCTATTGGTAAATTATGATTAGAATCAGTTGTATTTTTAAATCTTCTTTTCATTTTAACTTTTAAATTAAGATCTTTCATGATACTTGCAATTCGTTTTCTTGAAATGATTAATCCATATAATTCTAAAAGTTTATCTTGAATCCTACGAGTCCTATAGTTAAGTCTTCCTTGAATAAATATAACCTCAATTAATTCATTCACTTTTTCATCAGTTTTCTTAATAACGCAACAAGATTTAATCCAATGATAATAAGAAGATAAATTAACTTTCATTACTTTACACATAACTTTTATACTAAAACTATATTTATGTTCTAAAATCCAAGCATATNTTATAGAACTTCTTGTGCAAAATAT
>JABSON010000002.1:5428-7834 GCA_013215915.1 Campylobacteraceae bacterium
TTTTTAANATATCACGCTCTTGNTTTAANATNNTATTTTCTCGTCTTAGGCGTTTTAATTCTTCTANGTCACTTTCTTTNTTTTCTACGAATCTTGATTCTCTTGTNGGTATATTGTGGTCTTTTTTATANTTTGTAACCCAATGATATAAAGTNTTTGGATTTAGACCCAAATCTTGGGCAANANTAACGACACTTTCATTGTTATTNAAAATTAACTGTACTGTTGAATCTTTAAATTCTTTACTGTATTTCATATTAACCTCATTCATTTTATTTTATCTCAGAATTGGTAAATTCCGAGTATGAATTTAGGTTACCACTCCATGAATCGTTGTTTCTTCTTTTAGTGATTTATTATTGTTTTGAGTTTGTTTTGATTGCATAAGATTTGAAGTTCTTTTATTATTTAAAGATACAGGAAAGTAATTAGTATTTAAGCTTATAATCATAACAAAATTATTTTCATTTTTTACTACAATTAAACTATAATCTATACACACATAAAGTACAGAATATATATAAATAAGATATAAGTTATATGCACTTTATATAACTACTAAAAGCTCTTTTATAATAATGTTTTGATATACTTATTAAATTTTAAGAAGAGTTTATCTCTTATGGTGAAATAAAATAATTTTATTTCTAATAATTAAATCAATAAAATAGTTTATTTTATGATAAGGAAATTTATATGTTAAAAAATAGTGTTAAACAGTTACTAAAATCTTTTGTAGTTATGTTTTTAGGTTTTGCATTTAGTACAAATGCTTTTGCATCTATAATCGTAGGAAATGATAGTTTTTCAAAATCTTATTCAATTGGTTATTGGCAGTATCATTCTTCACTAGTTGGAGAATTAAAACCTGGTAAAAAGGTAGCTTTTTTAAAGTTTATGGTAAATGATACCGATAGAGTAATGATTAGTAGTTATAGTGGATATCGTATTGAAATATTTAATAGTTATCATATACGAGTTAGTGATAGTGATAACGTAGATAATCCAACTACCTTTTCTTATGCAATTGCAAATGCTGATTCTAACTATCAAACTTTTTATATCAAAATGACTAGAGAAAAGAGTATAGATAGTGGTTATTATTCAGTTAGTATTGGTAATAGAATATCTAAAGCTTATGGAAAATTTGATTTTATTGGAGAAGCTTCAAACCCAGGAACCCCAGATTATTTTGCTAATCCTAATGGTGCTAACTCTTCTATTATTTCAATGGATTTGACAAATAACTCAACTATTCCTAAAAAAGCAATTGTGAAATCTATTCAAACAACTGGTCACTTATCTAATAATTTAGGAGGAAGGACTCATCATATGTCTCCTGCCTCAACAAATATTTGGTACGAAGCTCTAGAAGGCAAGTCAACAGGTAGAGGTTATGGAATCTCTTCATCAAATAAAATTGAAGTTGCTCAAGTATGGAATTTTAGATATAATTTCAAATTTAAGAGCTCTTCTACTATGAGAAATGTCCATGCAAGTTTTTATTATGAATATGATAAAACAGATCAGTATTAGCACTTATTAATAAAAGAGAACTCTTTATCTTTAGAGTTCTCTTGAATAATATTTTTATTTTATTATAATAATTGTGAAGTAATTGATGATTTCATAAAAAAGGTAAAAACTGTAAAAGATCTTAAAAAAACAATGATTATTTAAAAGAAATTAAATTATTATTTAACATACAGACAATAAATATAATATTTAAAAGTGATAAAATATATGGACAAACTTTAAAAGAACAACTAAAGATTTATCCACAGTTTATTGAAGAAAAAGAGTTACTTAGGTTTAAGTGATAATATTTACTCCAGACAAGTACATGAATATTTAACATAATTTTTTTCTAGGAGTATTAAGTTTAACTTCTAATATTAGATTGTTATATTTAAAAATATATAAATCATGCCTTGTAATAAAACTATAATCGATTTTTTCTTTACTTCTTTGATACTCTATTTTCTCTTTACCATTTCTAATAGTTTCTCACCATCAGTATCTTTCTTAACTCTAACATAGTGTTTATTACCATTAACTATCGTAGTTTTTTAATGCATAGTGACTTTTCTGATTTTGATCTATCTTCCATTCTAAACTTTCAATCAATTTATTATATTCAGTTGTTTTCATTAATCATCCTATTAATTAATTTAAGAAATTATAATACAACTTACTTTAAATAGCACCACTTTTCACTAACTTAAATAAACTATTATTCTTGTTAATATTAGCGGAGTTAAAATTTAAAAATGAGAAACTCATATTGAAATTAATTGTTATCAAATTGAAATCCACTAAATGATTCTATATCTCAAGGATAGTGTAGTCGTACGTTTCAATAACAGTATTAGACGAAGCGTTATAATATAATGCTCTGCAGAGCAT
>JABSON010000020.1 GCA_013215915.1 Campylobacteraceae bacterium
ATAATTCTTCTATTTTTTGTTCTGTGTTCATTGTGTACTCCAAAATAATTAGGGTATTTTAACACAAAGCAATAGATTATTAGTAAAAATTTAAAGATAATTAGGAGGAATAAATTACTTAACAAAAAATATGTTATTGATTAGTGCTATTTAAAAAGTATATTAAAAGGAAAATATGATATAATCTTTTACCACAACTCTTAATCGCATATTTTTTTAAATATGCGATTATTTATTACTTACAATCACAAATTTATTTCAATTTTTTATAACAACTAAATCAAAAAAATTATCCAATTTATATTAATCAAATAATACTTCATAAAATGCCAATTTAATTAAAAGAGATTTTAGTTTTAGAGCTAAGAAAAGCAGAGATTTCCTCTTTTTACTTTTCTTTATTGAAAGAAAAGTAACAAAAGAAGTAACTGCCGGTTGTTGAAGCTCTTCGGCTTCCCTCTCTTATCATTTTATATTTCTTACCTGCAGAACTCGTTAAAATATGCTTGTAAGCATATTTCTTAACACTCAAACAGTCCTCGATCTTTTCCGAAATATAAAATAAACGCTCGGCTTCAACAAAAGTAGGGATTAGATGATTCTATATTTTACTTTTCTCAAATTTAAATATTCTATCAAATCATAAGTCTCATACCATTCTAGTTTAAAATATTTTGCCTTTAAATCTTTCTTTAAAGTTCCAAACCTAATAGGAGGTTCTTCATGAGTTTTGAAAATGAATCATAAAGTTTTCTAACCTTTAAGATTTCTTCTTTATTATTAAGACCCCCATATCGTCAGGATATTCTCTACTTAAAGAATCAATATATATCATTTTCATATTGTTCCATAATCTATTTTTTAGTGCTTCATTTATTGATTCTACTTGTAAGATATCTCTTGGATTTTTATAACCATTTCTTTCTGAAAACTTTTGTCTCATTTTAGTACTTATGTAATAGTAACTTTTTAATAGGTGTTTTTGTCAAGGTCATGGAGGGGGAGTTTTTTTGCGAAGGAGCTTACTGCAGTAAGTGACTGAGTAAAAATAATTGCCCCAACGCGGAGATTGTCAAAAAGACCTATTAAAAATCGTCGAAGTCTAAAGAACCTTTAGAATAGTTAACAACATTTCCTTCAAAGAAGTTAGTTCTTTGATCATTAAATGATGCATAACCATCAACCCAAGGTATAGGGTGTTTAACATTGTATTCTGGTTTATATCCAACTGCTTCAAGTCTTCTATCACCTAAATATTGAATATATTGTTTAATAATACCATCAGTAAATCCTAGGATTTGACCTTGAGTAATATATGTTCCCCATTCAGATTCAATTTCAACAGCATCTCTTACCATTTTTCTAACTTTTTCTTCTAATTCAGCAGTGAAAAGTTCTGGTCTTTCTAATCTTGTAGAATTAATAAGATTTTGGAAAAGTAAAAGGTGAGTAATTTCATCTCTTTGAATGAATCTAATCATTTGAGAAGAACCTAACATTTTACCTGATTTTCCTAAAGCATACATCGCTGCAAAACCAGCATAAAAATACATACCTTCTAAAACTTGGTTAGCAAACATAGATAAAACAATGTTTTCATCTGTTAAGTCTTCACCAAGGTTTGAGAAGATTTTAGCAATAAAATCATTCTTTTTTTGTAACATTGGATCTGTTTTCCACATGTCATAGATTTCATCTGTATTATCAGAAATACTCTCAACCATAACAGCGTATGATTTTGAATGATTTGCTTCTTCATAAGCTTGTCTAGATAAAATAGCATTAATTTCAGGTGCAGTAATATATGGATTCATATTATCCATAATATTATTTGTCTGTAAAGAATCCATAAAAATTAATTGAGCTAATACAAGGTCATACATTCTTTTTTCAGCTGGTGCTAAAAATTTGTAATCTTTTGCGTCCCCTGTCATTTGTACTTCTTTTGGAAACCAAGTGTTTCCTTCCATTGTATCCCAAAGATTTAAAGCCCATTGGTATTTTGCTTTTGTAAAGTTTAACATACCATCTGGATTACCACCAAATGTTCTTCTGTCATTTAAACTTTCAGTACTTTTTGGGTTATAAATTATCTTCTTATTGAATCTTCCGTCCATTAACTATCCTATATTTCTAAATTTTTGTTTTATGAAGAACAGCTTGTCTTATTGACAACCTGAACACTCCATAGATCTATCTTCTACATCATTAGATGCTTCTGGTGATTGGCTTCTTAGGTAATAAGTAGATTTTAATCCAAGTTTCCATGCTAACATATAGATTTCATGTAAATATCTACCACTTGCTTTATCTAAACTCATAAAGATATTTGTACTTTGACCTTGATCTATCCATTTTTGTCTAATTGCTGCTGCTTTAATTAAATCTAATTGATTAATTTCAAATGCAGGTTTATAATATTCCCAAGTTTCTGGGCTTAATTTTGGAACAACTACAGGAATAAGTCCTGATAAGTTTTCTTCAAACCATTTTCTTTTAAATACAGGCTCAATAGTTTGAGTAGTACCTACAAGAATAGAAATAGATGAAGTAGGAGCAATAGCCATTAAGTAACCATTTCTCATTCCATTTTCTTTAACCATTTCTCTTAACTCATCCCAGTCATAAGAAGAATCAAATAAATCTTTATTTAAAAGTGCTTCAACTGCTTGAGGTGTATGATCGTGAGGCATAATACCTTTTGACCAATTAGAACCTTCAAAAGTTGGATAAGCACCTTTTTCTTTTGCAATTAAAGATGAAGATTTAATAGTATTATATGAAATCATTTCCATTATTGCATCAATCTTTTTAAGATGAGATTCTGTTCCAAAATGAATTCTTGACTCAGCTAACATTTGAGCTTCACCCATTACACCTAAACCAATTGATCTAGATTTTAAGTTAGTAGCTTTAACTTTTCTTAAAGGATAAAAGTTTAAATCAATAACATTATCTAACATTCTAACAGCTATTGGAACAACTCTTTCAATGTCTTCTTTTGTATTAATTTTACTTAAATTCACTGAAGCTAGATTACAAACAGCAGTATCACCATCTATTTTCTCTTTTTCAACAATAAATATTTTTTTACCACCTAAAGAATCTAATGCAGTAACTTTATTTGCTTTTTTAACAATTCCAGAATCTACAGTAATTAAATCTTCTTCTTCATGAGTTGAATATGTTCCATCATGATATTCTAATTTAATTAGATATTTATTAGGACTTGTATTTTGGAAAATCTCAGTACAAAGATTTGAAGATCTAATTTTTCCAACATGTGCATTAGGATTAGCTCTATTTGCATTATCTTTGAAACATAAGAATGGACTACCTGATTCAAAATATGAAGTAAGAATTTTTTTCCATAAATCTTTAGCTTTCATTTGATTCTTAGTGATTGAAGGATCATTTTCATATTCTTCATATCTCTTTTTAAAAGCATCTCCATGTAATTCACATAAATCTTTTACTTCATAAGGATCAAATAAAGTCCAGTGAGAATCATCCATAATTCTTTCCATGAAAACATCACTTATCCATAAAGAAGGGAATAAATCATGAGCTCTTCGTCTCTCTTCACCTGAATTCTTTTTTAAGTCAATAAAATCAACAATATCCATGTGCCAAGGCTCTAAATAAACAGCAATAGCACCTTTTCTTGTACCTAATTGATCAACTGCTAAAGCTACATCATTAGTGATTTTTAAGAAAGGAACAGTACCACCAGCAGCACTTTTGTGACCATCAATAACACCACCTAAAGATCTTACAAGGTTCCAATCCCATCCAATTCCACCACCAAATTTAGACAATAATGCCATTTCATGGTAAGTATCAAAAATTCCTTCGATGTTATCAGGAGTAGATCCGATATAACATGAAGATAATTGATGTCTATTAGTTCTAGCATTAGATAAAGTAGGAGTTGCTAACATAACTTCAAATTTAGAAATTACATCATAAAACTCTTTTGCTTTTATCTGTTTATCGTCTTCGCTTTGAGCTAAGAACATAGCAATACCCATAAACATTTGTTGTGGTAATTCTATTGGTTCAGCATTTGCATCTTTAATTAAATATCTATCATATAAAGTTTTTATACCTAAATAATTAAACTGGAAATCTCGTTCTGGAACAAGGTGATCATTTAAATCATCTAAATCATATCCAAACTCTAAACCTGGAATCATTTTTCCAGATTCTTGAGAAGTTCTAATATAATCTTTAAAATCACAGTATGCTCTACCTTTAATTCCACCAGTAGCTCGTCCAACTTTATGGTATAAATCAAAAATGAATAGTCTTGCTGCTGCAAAAGTCCAATTTGGAACATCTATGTCAATTTTTTCAACTGCTGTTTTAATTAAAGCATCTTGAATATCAGCCGAAGACATTCCGTCAATAAATTTAATTTGAGCATCTAGTTCTAATTCACTTTGTGAAATACCAGCTAAATTTTCAGTTGCTTCAAAAGTCATTTTTTGAATTTTAGTAATGTCTAGAACTTCTTTTCTACCATTACGTTTGCTAATCATAATTCCCATATATAACCTTATTTTTTATTTTATTTTTATTATTTTTTTATTATTTTTATTATTTTTTGAAAACTCTATCGAAAATTTTATCAACATTTTTTGTATAATAATCGTAATTAAAACATTCTCTAATTGCTTCTTCACTTAAAGATTCTCTTAATTCATCATCTGCAAGTAAGTGTCCTAAGTATAAAGACTCTCCATTTTCGTCTGTTGATGGTTTTCCAGCTTGAATCTCTTCCCAAACTTTCATAGCATTTCTTTGAACAATTCTGTATGCATCTTCTCTAGAAACACCTTTAATTGGAAGTTCAAGTAAAACTCTTTGTGAAAATACTAATCCACCTGTAAGGTTTAAGTTTTTCATCATATTTGCTGGCATTACTGTTAAGTTTGCTATTACATTATTCATTCTATGTAACATAAAATCACTAGTAATAAATGCATCTGGTAACCAAAATCTTTCAGTAGATGAGTGTGAAATATCTCTTTCGTGCCATAATGCCACATTTTCCATAGCTGGAGTAACACAAGTTCTAATAATTCTTGCAAGTCCTGTAATATTCTCAGTTAGAATTGGATTTCTTTTATGAGGCATAGCAGAAGATCCTTTTTGACCTTTTGCAAAAAATTCTTCACATTCGTAAACTTCTGTTCTTTGTAAATGTCGCACTTGAACAGCAAATTTTTCAACACTTGATGCAATTAAAGCTAACGTTGTAGCAAGTCTTGCATATCTATCTCTATGAACAACTTGATTTGAACAAGGTTCAGATTTTAATCCTAATTCTGCCATTGCATAATCTTCAAGTTCTAAAGGTGCATGTGCGAAGTTACCCATTGCTCCAGAAATTTGACCAACACAAATAACGTCCATAGTTTGCTCAAGATTTGTTAAATGTCTTCCCATTTCATCATACCAAACAGCTAAAGTTAATCCAAAAGTAATAGGCTCTCCATGAATACCATGAGATCTTCCTACCATTAGAGTCATTTTATGTTCTTTTGCTCTTTTCTCAATTGAAGTCATTAGCATTTTTACATCTTCGATAATAATCTCTAAAGAATATTTCATTTGAAGTGCAACACCAGTGTCAACAGCATCAGAAGAAGTCATTCCATAATGGAACCATCTTGACTCATCACCAAGACTCTCACTTACACTTGTAGTAAAAGCGATTAAATCATGTCTTGTAATAGCTTCGATTTCTTCAATTCGTTCAACTGAAAAAGTAGCATTTTTGATAATTTTTTCACAATCTGCATCTGGAATTAAACCTAATTTATTCCAAGCTTTTACTGCTGCTTTTTCAACTTCAAGCCAAGCTGCATATCTTGCATGTTGTGTCCAATTTTTTGTCATCTCTTCTCTTGAATATCTTTCAACCATCTAGTAATCCCTTGTTTCATATTATATGTATAATTCGTTGATTTTTAATATGGTATAATATCCAAAAATTACCAAATGATTTATTAATTTTTTGTTAATATAAACTTAAATTTTAGGAATACAAATTGCCCTTTATTTTAAAAAAATACCCCGCAACCATTGGAAAAACAATTCAGATACTTTTATTACAAGACTTAGGTCTAAAACATGGATATTCTCAACGAATGTTAAGCAGAAAAAGAGTTTTTGATACAAATATGAATGCTTATAAAAATTCAGATCTAGTACATGATGATCACATATATATAGCCGAGTTTGAGGGGCATACAAGAGGTTTACAACCTTTATTAACATTTAAAGACTTCGCACTATTTGATAAACCATCTCATTTAATGATACATCCAAATTCAAAGAATACAAAATATTCACTTCTTGATGAGATTAGATATCACTTTGGTGAAAAAGCAAATCAAGCACATAGAATTGATGCAGAAACATCAGGATTATTACTTCTTGGACTTCAGGAAAAAGCAGTAAAAGCCCTAGCTACAATGTTTGAGAATAAAGAGTATAAAAAATCTTATTTAGCTTTAGTAGAAGGTGAAATAAAAGAAGATATTAAAATTGATTATTCTTTAAAAAAAGAAGGTAAAAACATAGGTGTTAGAATGGCCATCTGTGAAGAAGGTGATGAAGGAAAAGAGTCTTTAACATATATAAAACCAATAGAATATAATAAAGAAAAAAATATTACTTTAGTTGAGGCAATTCCGCATACAGGTAGACAACATCAAATTAGAGTTCACTTATATGCAGTTGGACATAGAATTGTAGGAGATCCAATATATGGAATAAATGATGTAACTGCTGAAGAATATTTAGATAAAACTTTAAGTGATGAAGCTCGACTTGAAGCGACAGGGGCTTCAAGACTATGGTTACACGCCAATTATCTTGAATTCTTTTATAAAAAAGTACTTTATAAAATCTACTCAAAAAATAAAAGTATATATAATGAATTTAAGTCTTAAGACTTAGATTCATTCTTTTTTTTATTCTTATCATCTTTTGAATTAGAAAAAGCATTCCAAATATGAGTAGAATTTTTATCACACAATATATATGTAACAAACTTTCCTAAACCTTTTCTTTTTTTAACTAATTTTAAATGACCTTCACATTTTGGGCAATGTCCATGTAACATTGTTAAATATATGTCTCCTGCTTCACTAGCTTCTAAACAGTATTCACCAAAATAAATAAAAGACTTTTGTCTTAAATAAATAGCAAAAACTAAAAGAGCTATGAAGAAAATAGCAAAAGCCATAGGAATATAAGATCCATTTTCATTTGCTAACATTACTGTATAAACGATTCCTACGACAGCTATAAGAATAACTCTTAATACTTTTAAAGACTTACCAAAAACTTTAATATGTTTTTCATAAGATCTTTCTAATTTAACACCATTATTATTTTTCATATATGTTTAATCTTACCTTTCTATTTATTTCTCTCTCAATAATTTTTAATGAATGAGAAATATCTCCACCACCTAAAGAACTTGAGTAGTGGCATTTTTCACAAATAAATTTTGTTTCTTTATGTAATGCAAATCGTTCTTTACATGAAGTATCATCATAAACTAAAGATTCTTCACACTTAGGACAAAAACAATATAAATTTCTAATTTTTTCTTTTTTCCAAGTCCATTTCCATATAACATTATACAAATCATCTTCTATATATGAATAATGTTTTGGTTTAGTAAAAAAAATTCGAATAATTAAAAAAATTAAAACTAAAGCAAATAAACCCGAAACAGTTAAAAAAGCCCAATCTGGCATAAGTGAAATAATATTATGTTCTTGCATTAAATTCCTTTGTAGAATTATAGCAAATTTATTAAAATAATTTGTTGACATAGCGTTATGTATTTTGTTATATTACGCTTATGAAAAATTTATTTAATATAAGAAGTGAAATATTTCTCGATAAAGACAATAGAAACTTTATTGGAAAAGTAAGAATAGAATTGTTAGAAAATATTGAAATTTATGGTTCAATTTCTAAAGCTGCTAAAAATATGAAGATGTCATATAAAAGTGCATGGGATAATATTGATTCAATTAATAAACTATCACCTTCAGCTTTAGTTACAAAAGTATCAGGAGGAAAAGGTGGAGGAGGCACTGTTATTACTGCATATGCAAAAGAATTAATTAAAGCATATAAAGAAATACAAGAGCTAAATTCAGTTTATTCAAAACTATTATCAAATTCTCTTAATGAAAAAATGGACTTAGATTATAAAGAAGCACCTTCATTTACACGATTAGAAGCTTATATAAATAAATTAGATTTAAAAAAAGACTTTTATGAAATTGAAATAGTTTTAGAATCAAAACAAAAACTATATTCTATTAATTCAAAAGAGTTTGTTCAAAAAAAAGAATTAAAACTTAATCAGAATATAAATTTTGTAATAGAAACATCAACAATAACAATACATAAAGATTTAAATAAGACATCTGCTAGAAATGTATTAAAAGGCTTAATCACAAGTATAGAAGATGATGGAATTAATGTAAACCTTCAAATAGACTGTAATGAAGGTGATATTATTTATGCAAAAATCACATCTTCATCTTACAAAAGTTTAGATTTAAAAATAAACACATTAGTATTTGCTCAATTTAAAGCATATAATATTTCAATAATTTAAGGGAAAAAATGATTAAAAAAGTTTTATTTACATGTATATTTTTATCTCTACATCTTTATTCATCTACTATAAATGTAGCACTTGCAGCTAATGTTTCTTATGCTATAAATGATTTAATTAAAGAATTTAACGTAAAAAACCCAAATACAAAAGTACAAGTAACAATTGCATCAAGTGGAAAATTAAGCGCTCAAATACAACATAGAGCACCTTATGATATATTTATGTCTGCAAATATGAAATATCCTCAAAATTTATTTGATAAGAATTTGTCTTTTACAAAACCTATAATTTATGCAAAAGGATCAATTTCTTTATTAAGTAAAAAGCCTAGAGACTTTTCAAAAGCTTTGGACTTATTAAAAGATAAAAGTATTAAAAAAATAGCTATTGCAAATCCTCTTACAGCACCTTATGGTAAAGCTGCATTGGAAGCTATTAAAAATGTAGGATTAGAAAAAGAAATAAATAAAAAATTAATTTATGGACAATCAATTTCTCAAACAGTTACATACTCAATCACAGCTGCACAAATAGGAATAATAGCTTCATCATCACTTTATTCTCCAAGAATGAAACAATTCAAAAAAAATATAAACTGGATAAGAATTGATTCATCTTTATATACAGCAATTAATCAAGGAATTATAATATTAAATAGAGCAAAAAATAATATAGAAGTTGAAAAATTTTACAATTTTATTTTAAGTAA
Source organism: Campylobacteraceae bacterium (assembly GCA_013215915.1). GTDB lineage: Bacteria > Campylobacterota > Campylobacteria > Campylobacterales > Arcobacteraceae > NORP36. Next base: position 9,369 of record JABSON010000020.1, read on the forward strand.
AAAAGCTCAAATAATTCTTAAAAACTATGGATACCAATTACCATGAACATTAATAATCTAGAAGCTAAAGTAATAAGTATTCAATCTGTAGAAGATTTAAATATTGTAAAGTTTGAATTTGAGAATCATATTTTATCAATGATGAGTTTAGGACTAAAAGATACGAAAATAAATTCAAGAGTAATTTTATCCGCCAATCCTTCTCATATAGCTATTGCAAAAGACTTTTCAGGTTTATTATCTTATTCAAATCAAATTAAAACAAAAATTACTAATATTGAAATGGGTGAACTATTATGCTCAATTGAATTAGAAATAGGTAAACATAAATTAAATAGTTTAATTACAGCTTCAAGCGCACAAAGATTAAATTTAAAAACAAATGACGAAGTATTAGCTTTAATAAAAGCTAGTGAATTATCAATAAAAGATGTTTTATGAATGAAATAATAAACATCTTAATAGATCTTGACTTTGCACCTTTTATTTTATCTTTTAAATTAGCAGGTCTTACAACAATAATTTTATTTTTATTGAGCCTACCTCTAGCTTGGTATTTATCACAAAGTAAAAAAAAAATTAAAGCATTTATTGAAGCACTTACAGCTCTACCTTTAGTTTTACCTCCCTCGGTAATTGGTTTTTATATTTTATTTTCTTTATCAGGAAATTCATTTATAGGTGAATTTTTTGAAGATAAATTTGGAATATCTTTAGTTTTTAACTTTACAGGACTTGTAATAGCTTCTTGTTTTTACTCTCTTCCTTTTATGGTACAACCTCTACAAGCAGGTTTTGAATCAATTAATAAAAACATAATAGAATCTTCATATATAGCTGGAAAATCAACATTTGAAACTATCTTAAAAGTGATTTTACCAAATATGAAAGCTTCAGTTTTAACAGCTTTAGTTGTCACTTTTGCACATACTGTAGGAGAATTTGGTGTAGTTTTAATGATCGGTGGTTCAATTCCAGGTGAAACAAAAGTAGCTTCTGTTGCAATTTACGAATTTGTAGAAATATTAGACTACAAAAGTGCCCATATATACTCTGCATTAATGTTAATTATGAGTTTTTGTGTGTTATTAGCAGTTTACATGTTTAATGCAAATAATAAAAAAAGATTAGGTGAGTTCAGATGATTAAAATAGATATAAAAAAAGATTTACACGGCTCAAATGGTTTAATGAAATTAGAAATTAATCTAGAAATAAAAGAAGGTGAATTTTTAGCAATATCAGGTTTATCTGGATCTGGGAAAACAACACTTTTAAGAATATTAGCAGGACTAGAAGAAGCAGAAGGTTTTATATCTGTAAATAATGAAATATGGTTAGATAAAGAATTTAAATTAAAAGTACAAAAAAGAGGAATAGGTTTTGTATTCCAAGACTATGCTTTATTTTCAAATATGAGTATTTTAGAAAATCTTTTATATGTAAAAAAAGATAAAGATTTAGCAAATAAATTATTATCAATGACAAGATTAAAAGAATTAGAACATAGAATGCCAATAACTTTAAGTGGAGGACAGAAACAAAGAGTTGCTTTATGTAGGGCTTTAATGTCAAAACCAAAACTACTTTTACTTGATGAACCTTTATCTGCACTTGATTATAAAATGAGAGAAAAATTACAAAAAGATATTTTATCTTTTCATAAAGAATTTAATTTAACAACTATAATGGTAAGCCATGATGTTAGTGAAATATATAAATTAAGCTCAAAACTTATAGTTTTAGAGAACGGTAGAATTATCAATGAAGGAAATGCAAAAGATATTTTATTAAAAACGCAAGGAAGTCAAAAGTTTTCTTTTGAGGGAGAAATATTAGAAATAAAAAAAGTAGATGTAATTTATATTGCAGTAATTTCTATTTCACAACAATTAGTTGAAGTTGTAATCACTAAAGAAGAAGCAAGTATTTTAAAAGTTTCTCAGAAAATAACTCTAGGAACAAAAGCTTTCTCACCAACAATTAAATAACAAATAAAATTGATAAATAATTTTTAAAGATCATTTTAATAGCTCTAAAATAGCATTAATAAATTTATGTCACTATTGAGTCATTTTTAATATAAATTTAATATAACTTTTGAGATACTAACTTAAATAAAAGGGTTATAATGATTAAGTCAATAAAAATTAAGTTAATGTTTCTTTCAATTCTTCCTGTTTTAATTACAATTTTACTAATTGGTTTTTTTTCAATCAAACTATCTCTTGACAATTCAAATAAAAGTTTAAAAGAATTTGAACAAACAATAATTCATGAAAAAGAAGAGCTATTAAAGAATGAAATATTAACTGTTAAAACAATGATTGCAGGCATTATAAAAAGTGAAAATAATATTGAAAAAGCAAAAGAAAAAACTATAGAGCTTTTATCTAGTATAAGATTTTTAAATGGTTCAGGTTACTTTTTTGCATATGAAAAAAAAGGAAATGACTATTATTTTGCTTTTCATGGAACAAAATCTAGATTAAATGGAAAAAAAACCAATATTTTAAAACCTGATATTAAAGGTTATGTATTTAGAAAAGCTTTAATTGATTCTAGAAATGATGATAATAAATTTATTACTTATTCTTATAAAAAACCTAAAACAGATAAAATTATCCCAAAACTAGCTTTCGCGAAAGAAATTCCTGAGTTTTCGTGGACTATTGTAACTGGAATTTATATTGATGATATAAATAAAAAAATTGATATTTTAAAAGCACAAAACAAAGAACATATGAATGATTTTATTAAGCTTATTCTTCTTATTTCTTTAGTATTGTTAATTATTTTTACAATAACGGCAATTATTTATGCTAAAAAAATGATATTTACTCCTCTTATTACATTTCAAGATGGTTTATTAGGATTTTTTAAATACTTAAATAATGAAAGCTCAGATGTTAAATACTTAGAAATTTTATCTGATGATGAAATAGGAAGAATGTCGCAAACTGTAAATGAGAATATTAAAAAAACTAAAAAAATAATAGAAGAAGATAAAAATGTAATTAATGAAGTTACATTTTTAGTAGGAGAAATTAGTAAAGGAACATTAAGTGGAAGAATTAAATCAAATTCATCTAATCCTTCTGTTTCAAAACTAGTAAATGTTTTAAATGAAATGATGGAGAGTTTGCAAAATATCATTGAACACTCTTTAGATGTTTTAAAACATTATCAAAACAATGACTTTACTCAAGTTACAAGTATCAACTGCCAAGGTGAAATTTGTGAATTAATGAAAGGAATTGATGGATTAGGTCAAACTATTACCAAAATGTTAATCGAAAACAAAAAGAATGGTCTTATTTTAGATACATCAGCGTATTCATTATTAACTAATGTTGATATTTTAAATAAAGCTTCTCAAGAGGGAGCTAGTTCTTTAGAAGAAACAGCAGCAGCTTTAGAACAAATGACACAAAACATAAAAGCCAATGTACACAGTATTTCTGATATGGCAACTTTAGCTCATAATTTAAATGATTCTGCAAAACAAGGTCAAGAATTAGCTAATCAAACTACTTCATCAATGGATGAAATAAATGAACAGGTAAGTTTAATTAATGAATCTATTTCAATTATTGATCAAATAGCATTTCAAACAAATATTTTATCACTAAATGCAGCCGTAGAAGCAGCAACCGCAGGCGAAGCAGGAAAAGGTTTTGCAGTAGTTGCAGCAGAAGTACGGAACTTGGCAAACAGATCAGCAGATGCAGCAAATGAAATTAAGTCTTTAGTTGAAAAAGCAAATGAAAAAACTAATGAAGGTAAAAAAATATCAGATAAGATGATTACTGGATATACAACATTAAATCAAAATATTCAAAATACTATTGTTTTAATTGATGAGATTTCAACAGCTTCAAAAGAACAACAAAGTGCAATTGTCCAAATTAATGATGCTGTAGCTTCTTTAGATCGACAAACTCAATCCAATGTAGAAATTGCTACAAAAACAAAAGACATTGCTAATAGAACAAAAGAAATAGCATTAACAGTTGTTCAACGGGCAAATGATAAAAAGTTTATAGGAAAAGATAATATTAGAATTGATTCTTAATAAACAAGGTAGATTATAAACGCATATCTTATGAATTTAGCTATAAAAACTAGAACTAAGAACTTTTTAAAATTATATTTTAAAATACCAGCTATAAAAGTCAAAGGATCGCCAATTAGAGGCATCCAAGATAAAAGTAAAGTATAAGAGCCATATTTATCAAATATGCTTTTATACTTGTTTATAGTCTCTTTTTTTAAATATTTTTTTCTCTCACAATATAATTCACCTTTTAATCCTAAATAATAATTTAAAACTGATCCTAAAACATTTCCAGTTGTAGCAAAAAATAATAAAAGATAAATATTATAATTTTCTTTTATATTATAAATTAATAAAGCCTCACTACCTAAAGGAAAAAGTGTTGCAGAAATAAAAGCGGAAATAAATAGTATTAAATAAACCATTTAAAAGTATATCTAATATAAATAATTTTATATTAATGAAGAAAGAATCTTTATTCCTTTTATCATATCTTTGTAGGATGAATTAGTAAAATTAAACCTAATTTCATTTGATTTTCTATTATCAAAATAAAATACTTCTCCTGGCACAAACGCTACATTTTTTTCTAAAACTTTTTGTGCTAATTCCATAGTATTTATACCCTTCAATTGTCCATAAATAAACATTCCACCTTTTGGTAAATCAAAAGTAAAATCTTTTAAATATTTTTTCAAACATTTAGACATAAATAACATTCTATTTTTATAATCATTTCTAATAATTTTAAGGTGTGATTCTAAATCATTATTTTTTAAATATTCATCTATTATCATTTGATTTAAAGTAGCCGTATGTAAATCAATTGCTTCTTTTGATATAAGAAGTTTATTTATTAATTCTTTTTTAGCTCTAATCCATCCAACTCTTAAACCAGGAACTAAAATCTTAGAAAAAGATCCTAAGTGAAAAGAGTTTTGATACTCACTTGCAATTGGTTTTAAGATATGTCCATCAAAACTTAGATATGAATATGCAGCATCTTCTATTAAGTAATTCTTTTTAGATTCTAAAATATTTATAATTTCTAATCTTTCTTTATCTGTATAAATAGAAGTATTAGGGTTTTGAAAATCACTCATCAAATATAAATTATTATTAGTATTTAATTTCTTGTTTAAATCTTTTATATTATCGAAACCATTAATTCTTAAACCTAAGGTATTAAAAGCTGAAATTGCCCCAATATAAGAAGGATTTTGAATTAGAATTTCTTCTTTTTTAAACATTTTACAAATTATAAAAAAAGATTGTTGGCTTCCTGTTGTTATTAATATTTCATCTGAGCTTGTTTTAAAATCTAATTTTTCAGTATACATTTTTGCTATTTTTTTTCTTAAAGACTTAATTCCACAAGATTTTGAATATTGCAAAGAAGAAAGATCGTTTAAAGCTCTTGTACTAGCTTCTTGTATTTCTTTTAATGGAAATAAAGATGCATTTGGAAGTCCACCTGCAAAAGATATAGTATTTTCATTTGTTGCATCTAGGATTTCTCTAATATATGAACGTTTCATAATTATCCTTTTTTATAAATTATATAAAAATAGATTTATTTATTCTTTATCCTGAATTTCATTTTATTTGTTCTATATTGCTATTTTTGTTATAATTTATAATGAAAAAAGATACAAAAAAACAAAGAGCAGAAATAATTAACAATTCTTTATATTATATTTACAAATATATAGATACAAATATTACTTTAGATGAATTAGCTAGATTAAACTCTGTAAGTAAATATCATTTTCATAGAATCTTTAAAGAAGAAACAAATGAAAACTTATTTTCCAGAATAACAGCAATAAGACTTCAAAAAGCTGCAAATTTATTAATTACAAATAATCATACAAGTATAAGTGAAATAGCTAATATGTGTGGTTATTCATCTCATTCATCTTTTATAAAAGCATTTAAAAACAGATTTTTATTTACTCCTACAAAATGGAGAAATGGATCTTATAAAGAATTTTCAAATAACAATTTGAATATAAAAAATATAGATTTAAAAGAATTCGAAAATATTAAAATAGAAATAAAAGTAAGTGAAGAAAAGAATTATGCTTACATTAGACATAAAGGGTATAACCCTCAAATTAAACATACTTGGCAAAGACTTTTAGCGTATGCATATGAAGAAAATATTCAAGATATTGTACAAATAGGAATTCATCACGATAATCCACTTATTACAAAAAGTGAAGACTGTCAATATATTGCAGGAATTGAAGTAGATAAAAACATTCTAGCTACTAAATCTTTTTCAATTTTAAGAGTTCCTAAGAGCCTGTGCGCAGTTTTTTCATATAAAGGAACTTATGGTGATGTTTTAAAACTTATGAATTATATTTATAACTACTGGCTTCCTAATAGTTATTATGAATCTAAAACTCTTCCTTCTTATGCTATTTATCATAAAAATCATTTTCTAAATGACGAAGAAGAGTTTGATTTAGACTTTTATGTACCTATTTCAACGATTTAATTCTTTTATATTTCATTTGAGAAATAATAACACCAATTAAAATAAGTACAGATGCAATTAATTGAGATTCAGTCATTTTTTCATTTAAAATTAAATATGCAAGCATTAAAGTGAAAATTGGAATCAAGTTTACATAGACAGCTGCTTTTGAAGCATCTAGTTTTGTAATGGCATAATTATATAAACCGTAACCACCTAAAGTAACAACCACTCCTAAATAAAGAATCCAAGACATTCCTTCAACAGTAAAGTTCATAGTCATAGTATTCATTTCATATATAAAAAATGGAAAGAAAAAAACCATACCTATAAAAGATTGAACTGCTGTTATAAATATTGCAGAGAATTTAGAAGATAAATGTTTCGCAACAATAGTATATCCAGCACCACAAGACATTGCACAAAACTCTAAAAAATTTCCTAACATTGGATTAGGTGCACTTACACTTGTAGTTGAGTTAACACTTAACCAAATAACACCAATCATAGCTAATAAAGATCCAAAAATTAGTTTTTGAGTAATTACTTCTTTTAATAAGTACCCAGCAAGAATAGCAGTTATTAAAGGCATTAATGAAGCTAACATACCTGCTTGTGAGGCAGAAGTGTATTGTAAAGCCTGAGCTTCGAATAAAAAATATAAACAAGGTTCAAAAAATCCTAAAGCTAAAATATAATAAATATCTTTTTTAGTAAACTTATATTTAAAAAAACCTTTTATAAAATACACAAAACATAAAGATGCAAATATCATTCTAATAAAAATAACAGTGTATGGTCCGATATCTTGCATTGCAGCTTTTAAAGCAATAAAAGAAGAAGCCCAAATTAGCATTGCAAAAACAATTGAAGCTAGGGCTGTAAGTGAAAAATCTTTTGACATTAATACTCTTTTTGTTAAATTTATTTGTAAATTATCTACTATGATTTTATATCAAAATTCATATTAAAAAGTGTTTTTTTTATAAATTATTTTGGTTTATAGTTATTTTAAGTTTATTTTGATAAAATTTCACTCTAAAAAGAATAGCACAAAGAATACATTGGTATTTTTTATGCTCTTCTTTAGACCTTTACAATCATTGTCTTAGACAATGCCCCAGGATGGGAACATAGCAAGGCACCTTTTTCATTGGTGTGTTTGGGTATCTGGAGAAGAGTGCTTTAAGCGCTCTTTTTTTTGTCTGCATTATTACAATTTCACACACTTATTTTAATTTTATCTATATACCTAATATTTTTTTAATACCCTCTTCGATGTATCATACACCATCTCATAATAGCTGTTATTATTAAATTCAAATTCTTGAATTACGTCAAGTCCTAATTTTCTTTTATGTGCAGAAAAAGAACGTTCATTTATTTTATTTACAAATGTTACTAAAATATCATATCTTTTTGACATTGATTCAAGTGCAAAATCAAATAATTCTTCTAATATTCCTGTACCTCGTACACTTTTATCGATACAAATAGGTCCATATTGGTAAGAGTTTTTAGTATCTAGTTTTTTTCCAAGATAAGACAAATTCTTTAAATCTTTTTCCATAAAAACGAACATTGGCCATTGTTTCCAATACTCCCATGAAGCAGACATAATATATCCAACAATATTATTGTCTTTTATTGCTATAAAAAGACCTTTTTCATCTATAATAAGAGAAGTTAATTCTTCTTTTGTAAAATTTGTCGTTATAAACCCATCTTTTTTATCTTCATTCGAAATTCCATCTATTTGATATTTTTTGTGCAATTCTAATATATCTTTTATATCTTTCAGTTCTGCGATTTTTAATGTCATGTTATTTCCTATTAATTAATAAAGCAGTATATAGATTTAAATTACTATTGTCATTAACCTATGTTAATTTCATCTCTTTTCTTATTCTGCTTAAACTAACATTTGTAATTCCTAAATAAGAAGCAATATGATAATCATGAACAATATTTGATATCATTGAATAATCTTCTAAAAATATTTCATATCTTTGTTTAGCATCCAAAAGAAGGAAAGAAGCTTCTCTTTTTTCTTTTTTTATCACAAGATTTTCATAAATACGTAAAAGTAAATTATTCCATTCAATGTTTTTTTCACATAAAATTAAAATATTTTTATAAGAGATGTGCAGTGTAATAAACTCACTTAAAATTTCAACACTAAAAGGAGAAGGTAAACCATGAGATACCGAAGAAATACTACTTATCAAATGCCCTTGCTTTTCTGCAAAAGATTTATTAAACTCTTTTCCATCTTCATTTAAATAATAATACCTAGCTAAACCTTTTATTAGAAAATAAAAATCAGTTACTTTATCTTCCATTAAAAATAGATGATCTCCTTTATTTAAGGATTTTGTTGAAAAATATTTTTTTGATTCTTGCCAAGTAATAAAAGTTATTGGTGAGATTTGATTTAAAACATTATATAAAATATCAAATTGTTTGTTTATATTCATTAAATTAAATCTGAGAAGTCTTCATTTAAAATCAAAATCTTATTATCATTTTTACTTAAAACAAATCGTTTATCTTTTCTTTTTAAAGCTTCTAAAACAATAAATTTAATATCTTGTACAGATTTTCCATTATCTTTTAAATATCCTGAAAACTCTTTTGTAGAAATATACTTATCTTTTTTTTCAATTACTAAAGGCTGTTTATAAACAGATCTCATTTCATTAAATGCACTTTGTAAAAGCTCGATTTCTCTATTAAAAACACTAAGAACTTTATCATGAGAAGATTCAAGTCTAGATATTTCAGAGATATATTGTCTTTTCATAAGTTTTATAGATTTTTTTAATAAATAAATTTGTTCATCTTTTAAAGATATTATTAGATTTGTTTCTTGAATTTTATCTTGCGCTTTAGTTTCTTCTTTTTTTTCGCCTTCAATATCAGGTACATATACTAAAGTTTTATTGCCTTCTTTAATAGACTTTAATTTTTTGTTTTTAATACGATAGTGTACCCCTTGAAGAGAAATTCCAAGAAGATGAGCTGCTTCTGATGTAGTTACTAATCTCTCCAAGTTATACCTTAAATTTTCGCTGAATCTATTTCAATTACAGTATGTACATTACCACGAGGTTTAAAATCACCAATAACTTTTAACCATTTTGGTTCTAAGTTTTTAAATAAAGTATCAAAAATTTCATTTATAGAGTTTTCATGCGAAACTTCTCTATTCATAAATGAATTAATGTATATTTTAATAGCTTTTAATTCAACTACTAATTTATTAGGAGTATATTCAATTAAAATTGTTGCAAAGTCTGGGTATCCGCTTCTTGGACATTTACACATAAACTCTGGAAGTTCAATTTTAATTACATAGTTTTTATTATTATTATTTGGCCAATAGTTTTCTTCTTTGTTAATATCAAATTCTACTATTTCTTTTTCACCATATTTCATTTTTTGCCTTTTTGTTTCATTTTTTTATTTTATCAAAACTATACTTATACTAGTTTAACTTCATTTGAAAGAGTATATCCAAGCCCTGTAACTATTTTAATACTATTCATAGGTAATTTTTTTCTAAGTCTTTTGATTAGCGCTCTAATATTATCCAAATTAGTAATTTCACCTTCCCAAACGTAAGTTTCCAATTCTTCATAAGAAACAACTCTATTTAGATTTTTAATATATAATTCTAAAAAAAGTATTTCTTTTTTTGCAAGTATAATTTTTTCACCATTTTCATATAAAATGTGTTCAAAAAATGAATACTTGCAAGTAGAAGAGAATTGAAGGTATTTATTTTCAATAGTACATAAGTTTTTTACTTTTTGAATTAATTCATAAATAAAGAATGGTTTTTTTATATAATCATTACAAGCTAATTCATATGCCGATTTAATTTTATCTAATTCGTGGTTTGAACTCATAATTAAAACAGGAACATCTTTATAATAAGATCTAATTTGTTTTAACACAGAAATTCCATCTAAAGAAGGAACATTTATATCTAAAATAAAACATGAATATCCATCTTTTATTGCATTTAATGCTTTTTCGCCATCATCAAAAGAGTCAATAACATAACCCTCTTTTTCTAGGGCTTTTTTTATAACTTTTGATAAAGAAACATTATCTTCAAGAACTAACAGTTTCATTATATACCTTTAACTTTATTCTAAAACAAGTTTTTTTATCTAATTTTTTTAATCTAATTTTACCTGACATTTTATCTTCTATAATAAGTTTAGTCATATAAAGTCCAATTCCATGTCCTTTATTCTTAGTTGAAAAATATTGTGCAAATATTTTATCTTCATTTTCATTTATAATTCCAGGACCATTATCAATAATATCAATAAGTAATTTATCATTCTTATTTTTGAATAAAATATTTAAATCTCTATTTTT
>JABSON010000200.1 GCA_013215915.1 Campylobacteraceae bacterium
AGTAATTATTATTAACTTAATGCATAAGGAAAATGTAATCGCAAGATATGACTAGAGCAGTAGATTTATATCGATAGATATTTAAATAAAATTAGAGACTGAAATAAAAAGTAATGTAATTAGAAAAAGACTAGATCAACAAGAGTTTGGAAAATAAATCTACTAAATAGATTTATATAGAATCAATAGTTGAACAACCATTTGGAAGTATTAAAATAACTTTAGGCTGGAATCATTTTTTAGTCAGAAGTTAAGAAAAGGTTCTAGGAGAAAATTCTTTAATTATGTTTACTTATATTAAGTAAATATGTACTTTTACCCCCTTATATCCAAGTTATTTGGACAAAAATATCCGTTAATTATTAAATTTAGAGTAAAAGAGAAATTATGTCACTTAATTAAATATATTAATTCAAAATTGTAAATGATGTTAGAAAGAAAAAAGAATCAACAATTAAACTTTAATTATCTTCTTTATATGGAACAATCTCAGGTCTTTTTGAATTCTTAGCAATATAAAAAAGTATCATTGCAATAAATGATAAGAATGCCATTGTAATCCAATATGTAAAAGAAGAATAATGTTCTAATAAATATCCACCAAGTAAAGGACCTGCAGCTACTCCTAAAACAGCAAATTCTGCTATTCCAAAATAACTACCTTTTAAATTATTTGGTGCCATTTTATCAATTAAAATATTAATCGTAGGGAATAAAATAACTTCACCAATACTTAAAATTACAATTGCTAACATTACAGAATCAGAATCATTATTTTGAGTATTTGCTAGTATCACAAAAGATATAATAAATAAAAAACCAGACAATATGGCTTTAAATAAAGCAGGTACTCTCTTTAATAATTTAATTAGGGGAAATTGTAAAATAACAATAGTTAAACCATTTATTAAAAGTAAATTTGCATACAGTTTTACAACATCATCAAAGTTATATATTCTTAAATATTGTAAAAGTCCTGCATCTATTTGAATAAAACAAGTAAAAGTAATTGCATTTGCGAATATAAATATTAAAAAAGAATGATCTTGTTTTAAAATAGAGAATAATGCATTAAAACTTTTAGTACTTGAAATAGCAGTTTTATATTTTTTTATTTCAAATATAGAACATGCAATAAAAAATGATAGTAAATATACTAATGATACAATATAAAAAGTATTCTGCTCACCTGTAAAAGAAATAGAAACTCCAATAATAGGACCAAAAGCCGCACCTAAATTTATTGCGAAATATCTTATATGTAAAGCTAACTCTTTTGATTCTTGTTTTTTAATTACATCAGTTAATAAGGCTTTTCCAGTTGTCTCAACTAAAGACCTTGAAATTGCTTGAAAAATAGCACCTATGAAAAATAAATAGATTTCATTAGATATTGCCATTAAAAACATAGCAAGAGTGTTAAGTAAAAGTCCTGTTAGAATGATTTTTTCTCTTCCTATTTTGTCTGATAAGTTTCCGGAAAAGAATCCAACTATTATTCCTAATAAAATTGAAGTAGATAAAAAGATACCAATTTCAAATTCATTTAAGAAAAATCTATTATGTAAAATTAAAGCTAAAAAGGGCCAAACCATAAACATTGTAAATCTAGCTAAAAAACTTTGAAGAATAATAAAATATACACTTTTAGTAAAGTTATGTGAGTTTTTAATCATTAATTACATTAACACAAAAAAGTAAAAAGTCTTCTTTATTTGTATATTTATTAATTATTAAATATACTAATTAATATCTTTTGTATTAATAACTTGACTTATTTTCAAGTAAATTAGAATAAGATAAGTTCTCATATTCATTAAATAATCATTGTGCAAGATTTTCATCTTCAACATCAGAACTTACTTTTTTAACTCTTTTATTTTTAGAATATTCTCCTGAACTATTTTTACTTGATGCTAAAGTTGATAATAAAACTCCTATTCTATCGTCTTTTTAGAGATTGTGTAAATAAAAGAGGAACAAGTGGATATAAAAATAATAGTTTTAGGAAATCATATTTTTAACATGAGAGTATCAATAATACCAGCATCAAAATAATTAATAGAGACATTCTCTTAAGTATTTAGTAAATAGAATATAACTTAAAATTACAATAAAATAATTCAAAATTAAAATTATTTTATTGTTCAATATCTACTTTATTAATTGTTGAATCACTATATCTAAAAGATGAAGTATTAATAATCTTAGAGATTAATAGCAAAAGTCATTTCAATACAATCTTTTGAGTTCATAAATGATTTTCCTGTGCATAGTCCTGCATTATTTATTAATATATCAATACTTTTAGTTAAAGAGTTATTTAATTTACAGCTTTGTCTCTTTATTTTTCTTCATCTTTAGCAAGTAGAAAAACCTCAAGATATTTTTTATTAAGAGAATAAAGCCATTCAATATCAAGTCATTAAATCACACCAGAAATTGTAATTGTTGCCATAAATATTTTCCTTTTTATTTTAAGTAAAAGTGATTAAAAGTCTAATTCATTAAATATTTTTTTTTCTTGAGTCTATTAAAACTAAAATTGCAGGCAATAATAATAAGTCTGTTACAACTGCAATTATTAAAGCAGAAGCAGTTACTAATCCAAACATATAATTTGGTAAAAAGTCTGATAATAAAAATATACAAAATGATAAAGATAGTATTACTGTTGTAAATATTATTGCATTTCCTGCATACAACATTACATAAGAAAGACTATCATGCATATTAAAACCTTTTTTTCTAGCTTCTAGATATTTCACAAAAAAGTGAATAGTATCATCAACTGCAACACCAATAATAATAGCTCCTGCAATTGCTACACCTATATCTATATAAATACTTAACCACCCCATAACACCAATTACTAAAACAATTGGTAAAATATTTGGAATAATGAATAAAGGTAATAATCTTATCTTTCTGAAAATTAATAACATCATTATAGAAACCGCAATAATAGCAATTGTAATTGAGTTAATTAAAGTCTCTGTTACATCTGTTTGCATATGAGCAAACATTACAGTTTGACCATTAGCTTGAGCTGAATAAGGAGTATTATTCCACCAATCTTGTGCATAATTAATCATTTGAATATCTTTTGTAGTATCTGATACATTCATAGAAACTGTAACTCTTAATAATCTCTCATTAATATCCATTTGATCATTTATTTCCATACCTTGTGGAAGTGAAAGTGTATATAAAAGTAAATATTGAGCAATTAAGTTAGCTGAATTAGGTACAGTTTTACTATCATTCATAACTTCATTAAACTTTTTAACAACTTCAAGTAGTGAGCTTATATGTCTTACATCATTTGGAAAAGCTGAATAAAAGTCTTTGTAAAAACTCTCAACTGTTCTTAAAAACGTAGGATCTTTAATTCCATCATTCTTTTTTGAATCAACAACTATTTCATATGACATAGGACCTGCTATATTATCTTGTAAAAAGTTAACTGCTTTTCGCCAAGGAACATCTTCTTTAAAATATCTAACTGTATTTGAATCTACTTTTACAAAAGTAATTCCATAAGCTAGAATAAAAAACAAAAAAGAGGTTATTACTAATATTTTTCTTGCATTTTTAATTATAAACTTAGCATAAAACTCTGAGAATATTTTACTCTTATTTTCTTCTTCTTTTAGAACTTTAATTTTTGGATTAATGATAGATAGTATTGCTGGTATAAATAACATTGTTAATACAAAAGCTAAGAGTGCAGCATTTGCAGTTGCTATTCCTAAAGTTTTAATAGGAATTACATCTGATATAGCTAAAGATGCAAAACCGACAGCTGTTGTAATTGAAGTAAAGAATATAGGCAAAAAGTTTTTCTGCATAGTATAATGAATAGCTTGAATATTTTCATCACCTCTTTTTCTAGCAACTGTATATATCCAAAATATATGCATAGCATCAGCTATTCCAATAGCTGTTATAAATACAGGCATATTAACTGTAAAGTTATTTAATTTATAACCTAACATTACTTGAACGCTAAGTACAATCAAAAAAGTAAATATTACAATTGAAATTGAAATAAACATAGTTGAAAACTTTTTAAATATAATAAGCAATAAAATCATTGTAATAAGTAAAACTAAAGGAGTAAATAAAGCTCCATCTGCTTGAGCAATTTCTATAAAAGAAGAGTTAACAATAGGACCTCCATTTAATATAAACTCATATCCATATTTACTCTCACTTTTTACAATATCTTTTGCAATTTGGTTTAATAAAAGTGAAACCTCTGGATCATCACCTGCATTAGGAGTTAGTCTTGCTACAATCGTTGTAGTTTTTAAATCTTGTGAAATTATTCTATTAATAATTGAATCTTCTTTTAAAATTATTAACTCTTTTTCTTTTAAAGTTTTGTCATCTAATGAATCTATATCAGAAATAAAATCTTCAACTATTACATCATCAAAATCATCTTTTGATTTATGAATATATTGAAAGTTTGTTAAAGAATCAACTCTTGCAATATGCTGTGTTTGCCATAGTTTTTGCGTGATTCTATTTATAACACCTAAAGACTCTTTATTAAAAATTCCATTCTCATTTTTAAAACTAATTGTTAAGGCTTCATCATTCCCAAAAATAGATCTAAAATTATCATAGTTTTTTAAGATCTTTGAATCATCTGCAAACCAAATTCTATAAGATCCCTCAAAAGCTAGATTTTTAAGCTGCATTGCCATTGTAAGTGAAATAATTGGTATTAATAAAACAATATACCATCTAAGTTTAATAACTAAATCTATAAAAGTTTTCATTTTTGTCCTTTGTTAAAAATGATAAGAAAGATTAAAACTAATAGTTTTACTATTAGAAAAAGAAAAATAAACGGTTTTTTGTTTTTTTGAAGCATTAATATAATCAATATTGATTTTAAGTTTTAATGAATCAATAAGTGAGCTTTCATATTCTAAAGAATAACTCTGTTCTTTATATTCACTATCAATCAAGGCACCTAATAAAAATGTAGAATCTCTAAAATCATTAAGTTTGTAACGTAAAGCTAAAAACAAATCATTTTGAAATATTTTTCCTAGTTTTTTATCAGATAGTTTGTTTTTTTCTAGGTTTTTAAAATAATAATACTCAGCTAATAATGATAATTCGCTAGAATTATTAAAAGCTTCAAGTGAATGTTCAAATCCTAAAGCTGCTTGAATATAATTAGATATCTTTTTATCATTTATAATATCTGTGTATAAAAATTCTGCTTTATATAAAGTAGAATCACTAACAAGAGTAAATAATT
>JABSON010000201.1 GCA_013215915.1 Campylobacteraceae bacterium
TGGAAATTTAAATATGTTTAATGATTTAAAAGAAAAACATATTAAACGTACATCTAACTCTTTTTATATGATTAACTTTTATCAAACAGATGAAAAGAATGTAGAATTAATTAATTTATATCATTCAAATTTATTAAGTACTTTATTACCAAGAGTTGAAGAATTATTAAATAAACAGGTTTTATCAAATCTTTCAAACTATAATAGAACGTGGAGTAATCTTGAATCTTATTTAATGTTAAATAATGAAAAATATAGAAATGATGATTTATTAAAAACTCTATTAAGTGATTATTGGGCAAGGTTATATCCAAATAAACCTAGTATTCAAAAAGATTTAAATAAACACTGGGCTAATTTATTATCTTTTGGTTTTCCACAAGTTTCTTTAAATAAAAAAACATTAAAAGTTGCTCGTGCAAAACTATCTAAAAAAGGGTATGTTCAAATTACTTATAATGGTTTAAAACATTTAGTAGATGAAACTATGAACTTTAAATCTTTTACTTTCTCACAAGTAATTGGAAGTAATGTATCTTCATTTAATGGTAGTTCTGTAGTAGTTCCTGGTTTTTATACAAAAGAAGGATATGAAAAAGTAATTGTAGCTAAGGGTAAATCTTTAGTAAAAGAAGTATTAGTAAATAATTGGGTTTTAGGTTCTAATTTAAACTTAAGTGATAGCCAAATTAATAGTATTTATTCTAAAGTTTTATCATATTATTTTAAAGATTATAAAAGATATTGGTTAACTGCGATTAACTCTTTATCTATTCCAAAAAGATCAAACATAGCAGGATTAAATAATCAGTTAGAAATATTAAGTTCTGGTGATTCTCCTATCTTGTCAATTTTACAGGCAATTAAACTAAATACTGATATTTATTCACCTGCTGAATTATTAAAATTTAAAAGTTCTGATGATAAATCATTATTAAATAAAGTGAAAAAACTAGCACAAAAGAATGCTCTTAAAAAAGCTGAAAAACTAATGCCTAGCACAAGTGTAAAAAATGTTAGAAAATTCTTTTTACCTTTTTCTAAACTTGTTGATAAAGATAATAATGCAAATGCAGATTTACAAAATGCAATAGGAAAACTAGATCAAACATTTAAAGAAATGACTAGTATATTTGGAGCTATTGAAATTGATAAAGATTCATATGGAATTGTAAAAAATAGATTAAATGGAAAACATGAGTCTTTTCTTGTTAAATTTAATGCTTTACCAATTCAGGTCTCAAAATGGTACAAAAGAGTTCTTTTATCTAATTGGCAGTTTTTATTAAAAGAAAGTAGAGTTTATATTACAAAAAAATATAAAGAAGATGTATTAATATTTTATACAAATAAAATGAAAGGAAAATATCCTTTAAAAAGAAATAATTATACTCAAAGTATAAATATTGATGATTTCTCTGAGTTTTTTAGAGCAGGTGGAGTTGTTGATGAATTTTATAACCAGTATATAAAAGATTTTGTAAGAATAAATAAAAAGTCTTATAAATCATATCGTTTAAAAGTAATTGATGGTTCAACTCTTAGATTATCAAGAACATTTATGCAAAATATATTAAGAACATTTAGAATTAGAAATATGATGTTTTCAAATAAAGGAACGGTATTAAATATAAAAGCTTCTTTAAAAGCTAATGTTTTAGAAAAAACTCTTTCTACTATGACATTCGATTATGGAGATGATTCTATTGTATATGAACATGGGCCTATTAAAAATAATTATATTCAATGGCCAAATGATAATAATTATACAAACTTCTCTTTATATAATTTAAATAATGAGAAAATACTTGATAAAAGTACTAGTGGAGAATGGTCTTTATTTGTATTAATTGATAAGTTTAGAGTGAAAAAAATATCTAATAATTTAATTTCATTTGAATATAAAAAAGACAAGTACTTAGCATCAATATATTTAAAAGGAAAAGTAAGTAAACTTTTCACAAAATCGAATCCTTTAAGATACTTTAAATTAAAAGGAAAAATATAATGAATACTTCTAGTTTTTCATATACGCATCCTGGACACATCAGAAAAATAAATGAAGATTCATTTTATTCTTCTGATGAAGATGGATTGTGGATTGTTTGTGATGGCATGGGTGGACATAAAGAAGGAAACTTTGCAAGTCATTTAGTTACAGATACTTTTGAGTATCTAAGACTACATGATTCTTTTGAAGATAATATAAATCTTTTTAAAGAACAAATTGAAAAGATACAGAATAAATTAATTTTAAAAGTAAAAATGTCTAGTACTAATGATTTAATTGGAACAACACTTCTTTTACTTTATATACAAGATAATAAAGCTTGTTTAATACATTGTGGAGATAGTCGTTGTTATAACTTACGAAATAATACTTTATCTTTAGTTTCAAAAGATCATACGCGAGAATTAATGACTGATGAAGGAATTAAAAAAGTTCTTACAAAAGCTTTATATGCTCCAGGAGAGTTCTTCATAGAAACAAAAAAGTTTTTAGTAAATGAAAATGATGTTTTTTTATTATGCTCAGATGGTTTATATGACAATTTAACAAATGAAAGTATTAAAGCGGCTATGAATATGGATGTACTTGAAAGTGCTATGAAAAATTTAAGTTCAATTGTTTTAAATACAAAAGCTGATGATAATTTAACAGCTGTTTTAGTGAGCGTAACATGAAAAATAAAAATAAAAATAAAATAAAAAAAGTATATTTAGGTGAGAGTTTATTAAATGAAAGATATAGACTTGGTGATAAATTAGGAAGAGGTGGATTATGTAAAGTCTATAAATCAAATGACATATATTGTGAGTATTTTAAAGATGAAAAAACTTTTGCAATTAAAGTACCACTAAAAAAACTATTGGAAAAAGAAGATGCAGCAGCTTTTATGTATTCTGAATATAAATTATTAAGAAGTATAAATCATAAAAATATCATTAAAGTTTATGATTATGGAATAGATAATAATACATCTTTACCTTATTTAGTACTTGAATATTTAGAAGGTTCACTTCTTTTAGATATTCCAATTTATGATATGAAAAAAGTATTAATACGTGATCTTTTTTCAAAAGTATTAGAAACAATAAATTACCTACATGGCTTAAATATCATACATGCAGATATTAATCCTAATAATATAATGGTTTTACCATCAAATGAAATTAAATTATTTGATTTTGGTATTTCCCAACATAAGGAGTTAAAAGAAGATACTTCTTTATGTTTTGAGAAAGTAAATGCTTACAATCCAAAATATTGTGCTCCTGAAGTTTTATTAGGTAAAAAACCTAGTTTTGAATCTGATATTTTTTCATTAGCTTGTGTATTTTATGAAATATTTACATCTGTTTTACCATTTAAGAATACGTCCCAAGAGTTAGAAAAGAATGCAATTACATTTTTTTCTTGTTCTAAAAAAATCCCTTTAGCTTTAAAATTTTGGTTTATAAGAGCTTTGAGTTACGATGCTAAAAAAAGAATACAAAAATAATAGTAATTATTATGCATATTTGGAAATTTAGCATAAATTAATAATAAATTAATTTATTTATTAGGATAAGTTAATTATAATTTCATAATGTATAAAATTATTTATACTACAACAAAAATAAAAGGTACAAAAAATGAATAATCCAATTTTTATTTCAATCGAAGGAAGCACACAAGGCTTAATTACTGAAGGTGCATTTACACCAGAGTCTGTTGGTAATTCTTACCAAGAAGGTCATGAAAATGAAACTATAGTAAAATCTTTTTCTCATAATATTCAAATTCCAAGAGATCCTCAATCAGGACAACCTTCAGGTCAAAGAGTTCATAAACCAATGAAAATATCTAAATTATTTGATAAAAGTTCTCCTTTATTATATAACGCACTAACTCAAGGTGAAACATTAAAAAAAGTTGAGATAAAATGGTATAGAACTTCTTATGAAGGTAAACCAGAGCATTTCTTTACAGTTGTATTAGAAGATGCAGTTATTGTTGATATTAATTCAAGTTTTGGAATGGAAGAAGATTCATCAACTTCTCAAGTTGCACCATTAGAAGAAATATCTTTTGCATATAGAAAAATTACATGGAGACATGAAATTGCTTCAACATCTGGTGAAGATGACTGGAGAATTGGAGTAGGTGCTTAATCTATTCTATTATAAATAGTACTCATTTCAGAGTACTGTTTATATGAACTATTAATAAATATTAGATAAATATTAATTCTAGTATTTTTTAAGAGTTTAAAATTAAAAGGAAGTTGAATAATATCAGGTTTAATAATATTATCAATATTTATTTTTTATGTAGTTATAGCTTTTTTTGTATTCAAATTATTTCGTAGTATGTTTTGAAAAAAGTTTTCTAATATATTACTTCTTATTTTAGTAATTTTACTTCCTTTTTGGGATTTAATTGTTCAAAAGGTTATTAAAACTTACCATCAAGTATTTAATTTAACAGAAATTATAATATTTGATTACCCACAAAGAGATGAGAATGAAAAAATCGAAAGTATAGGTTTTTCGCTAACTGGTTATATTGATGTCAAAAATATTGAATTAAGTAATAGTGATTAAAAATATTTATCTACAAAAATCAAAGACTTTTTAGATCGGAAGCACGTTATATTTTGACATATAATGAAAGTATATATACTAAAAAAATTCTCTCATTTACTGTAGCTACTAGTACTTATAATATATTTGATACAAAACTTGAAAAGCTTATTGCAACAGCACCTTTAATAAAAGTTAACAATAAGTTTATGCAAAATATAAGAAATAATTACTTTTATTTATTAAAGGGTTCTTCACATAGGCCAGTATTTATGGGATTAAGAATTGGATCTTCTCCTTATATTGTTAAAGAGTTATTTAATATAAAAGGGTTGTCTTATGAGTAAAACAGATAACTTTGTTGATTTAAAAAATTCCAATATCTTTTGTTTAATCACTACGTTATCTCATAAAAATACTTAAGAACATACAAAAGTATTTTTATTTAAAGTCTTGATTTTGAAAAAGTCTAATATTTATTGATAGTTTTTGTAAATGAGAATCTGTATAATGAAAAGAACTACAATAAAATATATAAGAAATGTAATTCATTTATTTCCATGCTTTTTTATAAGTGGAAGGTAATTAAAATTAATAGAATTTAGAATAAATAAAACTCTCATAAACAGTATATCTTTATTAAAAGA
>JABSON010000202.1 GCA_013215915.1 Campylobacteraceae bacterium
ATTCTACATTTATAGTGTAATGATTAAAGATATATATAAAGCTTATGAGAGTATATAAGCGACAATACTTTATTTATCGACACCCTTATAAAATTATTGAAAACCCAGATATAATAAAATCTTACAATTATCCTATCTTAAATAAGTAGTATAATACTTATTTAAGATAAATACTAGTATTATCAGTATTATACTACTGAAGGAAAGAAAATGGAGTTATCTAAACTTGGTCATGAAATGAGAAAACTTAGAAAAGAAAAAAACTGGTCTCAAAAAGATTTAGAAGAATATTCTAATATAACTCAAAAAACTATTTCTAAAATGGAAAATGGTTTCTTAGATGAAGTTGGAATAAGAAAAGTTGATTATATTTTAGACTTATTAGGGATGGAATTATCATTAAGGCCAAAAGGTAGACCTAAAACTTTAGAGGAGCTTCAAGATGAAAGAAAATAATTTAAAAGTTTTTATAAATAAAATAAATCAAGGAGAACTTTTTTACGAAAATGATTTATTAGTTTTTAACTACTCCCAAGATGCGAAAGATATAGTTTCCTTAACAATGCCAATTAGATCAAATTCTTGGATTAATAAAAAATTACACCCAATTTTTCAAATGAATCTTCCTGAAGGATCATTAAAAGATGCAATAAAAACACATTTTTCAAAGATTAAAAAAATGGATGATTTAGGTCTTTTAAAACTTGTAGGACCACATATGTTAGGTCGTGTAAAATTTAATGAAGTAGCACATAATAAAAAAGACTTAAAACTTGAGGATATTCTAGAAAATAATTCTTTAGGTTTATTTCAAGAACTACTTGATAAGTTTGCAATAAGTTCTGGTGTATCTGGTGTACAACCTAAAATATTATTATCTGCTCACAATAAAAATACCATGAAATTTGAACATTATATTGTAAAATCTTGGACAAGTGAATTTGACAATTTAGCTTTAAATGAATACTTTTGTATGAAAGCTATTAAATACTCAAAATTAACAACTCCAGAATTCTATATATCAGATAACAATACTATGTTTATTATGAAAAGATTTGATGTTAAAGAAGATAATACATATTTTGGTTTTGAAGATATGTGTGTACTAACGGGTAGAAATACGGAAGATAAATATGAAGGTTCTTGTGAAGAAATAACAAGAGTCATAAAAGACAATATTGCAACACACAATAGAAAACAATCTTTAAAAGATTTTTTCAAAGCAACTATTATGAACCATTTTTTAAGAAATGGAGATGGTCATTTAAAGAATTATGGTATTTTATATGATAAAGATTTTCAAGATGCGTCATTAGCACCAATTTATGATGTTATTACAACAACTATCTATTTTAAAAAAGATATACCTGCACTTAAGATTTCAGATGTTAAGTTATGGTGGAAAGAAAAAACATATAAAAACTTTGCTAAACAATCTTGCGCTTTAACAAATAAAGAATATAAAGAAATTATTAAAGATTGTAAAAATGCAATCACAAAAGCAAAAATTGATATTGATATATATATAAAAGATAAGAATAAAGATCAAGAATTTTTAAATAAACTAAAAAATACTTGGATAGATCAATTAAATTAAGAGTATAAAATAAAAAAGTGATAAATCACTATACTACTTACACTCTTTTTAACTATAAAATCTTGTTCTTATAATACTCTTTGATAGATTAGATCAATAAAAATTTAAATCTATGCAGCTTTATCTTCATATTTATTTATTATTTTTTTTGCTTCTTTTAATAAAAAAATAGATGCATCAATTTCTAATTTTCTAATTGCAACACTTTCAATATTGTAACCTAACGGAATATTTCTTTTTTTTGCAAACTTACATAATTCTTCTATAATGTATAAACAAACACTTACAGACTCTTGTAAAATATCTCCAGATTCTATTAAATCTTCTTCTAGATAATTAGGAATATTAATTCCTAACCATTTCATAAAAGCTAGAGTTTTAGCAGAACCACAAGGTGTTAATGTAATTATAATTGGTACTAATTCTATTTCATTATCTCTTGCATATCTTGCATAATCAGTCAAGAATATTTTTGCTGCTTCAAGATTATAAACACATTGTGTAATAAAATATTCACATCCATTAGAAATCTTTGAAAAAACTCTTAAATGTTCATCTTTTGTGCTTGTATGTCTCTCAGGAATAGTAATTCCTCCTAATAACAAGTCTTTATTCACTTCTTTTTTTATTTTATAAGCTTCTTTAATTGAAATATTTACTTTTTGTTTTTTAGAAGAAGCTCCAACAAATACAGAATAACTATCTTTTTTCTTTTTTGTTTCTTTTAAATATGTTTTAAATTCTTTTTTAGTATATTTTCCAACTGATCTATATACAATACTAGGAACCTCTAATTCTTTTAAATATTTATTCTTATATACATAGGGATCAATTGTTTCTATATAAGAAAAAGGTCTTTCTTCATCTGTTCTTTCACTCTCATCTTGAATATCATATAAAACTAAAGCATCAATATTTAATTTTTGAATTCTTTGAATATGTTTTGCTGCAATAGTTTTTAAATCTTCTTCTTTATTAGTACTTTTAGGTGGAGTTATTCCATATAAAAGTATGCCGGACTCTTTGTTTTTTATTTTTGTATTTAACATTGTCTTTTCCAGTACATATTATGAATAATATTTCAAAAGATTCTATTATTCTTGTATCAGCTCTTTTCTTTTATATTCTTTTTGTAAATAAATATTTATTCACAAATAAAAAATATATTTTAGTTTTTTAATAAGAGAGTAATAAAGGCAAGAATATCTTGCCTTTTACTTAAAAAGTTTTAGAATCTCTAACTATATGTACAGCTTCAACAAGGTTTTTTAAACTTTGTTTTACTTCTGGCCATTTTCTAGTTTTTAATCCACAATCTGGGTTTATCCACAATTGTTTTTTAGGTAAAACTTCTAATAACAAATTAATTTGTTTTACAATTTCATCTACTGAAGGAACTCTTGGACTATGAATATCATAAACACCAGGGCCTAATTCTTTTTTATACCCTACTTCTTTAAATATTTGCAATAGTTTATTTCCAGATCTTGATGTTTCAATTGTAATAACATCTGCATCCATATCTTCAATTGTAGAGATAATGTCATTAAACTGGCTATAACACATGTGCGTATGAATCTGAGTATCTATATCTGCTTTTGAAACAGCTAATCTAAAGCTATCAACTGCCCATTTCTCATAAGCTTTAATATTATTTGCTCTTAAAGGATATCCTTCTTTAAATGCTGCTTCATCTACTTGAATCATTTTAATACCAGCATTTTGTAAATCATCTATTTCATGACTTAAAGCTAAAGCTATTTGTTTTGCAACTTCTGCTTTTTTAATATCATCTCTTACGAATGACCAGTTAAGAATAGTAACTGGTCCAGTTAACATTCCTTTTACAATTTTAGCTGTTCTACTTTGTGCATAAGTAGCCCAAGAAACAGTTAGTTCTTTTTCTCTACTTACATCTCCATAAATAATTGGTGGTTTTACACATCTACTTCCATAAGATTGAACCCAAGCGAATTGAGTAAAAGCAAATCCATCTAATAATTCACCAAAGTATTCAACCATGTCATTTCTTTCAGGTTCACCATGAACTAGAACATCAAGACCTATTTCTTCTTGGAATGAAATACAATCATTGATATATTCTTTCATATCATTTTCATATACTTCTTTTGATATTTCATTCTTTTTAAATAATCTTCTACTTTTTCGTACTTCTGGTGTTTGAGGAAAAGAACCAATAGTAGTAGTTGCTAAATCTTTATAGTTAAAGAATGCTTTTTGTACTTTGATTCTATCATCGTATTTATCAGACCTATGAAGTTTTGACAAAGTCTTTAATTCATTTTGAACTTTTTCATTATTAAAAGTTTTTGATAATTTTCTTTTATCTTGAATTATCTTATTATTTTTCACTTCTTCTTTTTCAGAATCATTTAATTCATTTTTAAAACAAAGTTTTGAGATTAAAGAGATTTCTTTTAGTTTTTCTCTAGCAAATGCTAAAATATCTTTTATCTCCGTATCTAATTTAACTTCATTATCTAAAGTATAAGGAACATGAAGTAAAGAACAAGAAGATGAAATAATTAGATTCTCTTCTTTAATAGATTTTTTAATAGTATTTAATAAATTTACTTTTGCTTCATAATCACTTTTAAAGATATTTCTTGAATCTACGACACCTGCAATTAATACTTTATTTGATTTTTTAATATCATCTAAGATTAATAAGTTATCGCTTCCATGAACAAAGTCTAAAGACAGAGCCCAAATAGGAGTTTCTAATAAAATCTTAGAAGCTTCATTTGAATGTTCAAAGTATGTAGATACAACTATTTTAATATTTGAACTTACTTTTGCCAAAGTATCATATACAGGTTTAATTAAAGACAGAGTTTTAGTATCTAAATCTTTAACAAATAAAGCTTCATCAAATTGAACAATAATTTCATCATCTAATAAAGATATTTCTTTTAGAAGTTCAACATATAAAGAAAGTATTTTATTAAGATTTAAATATACATCTTCATTATCTACACTTTTACTAAGTCCTAAATAAGTAATAATTCCACTTAAATTAATTTTTGTTTTAATACCAATACTTTTAGCTTCTTTATACTCTTCAATAATCTTTTTGCTATTTAATTCAAAGTTCGTATTTTTAGAGATCTCAGGAACAATATAATGATAATTTGTATTAAACCATTTAGTCATTTCACAAGCAGCTGCATTCTTATTTCCACGTGCAAGTGCAAAATATAGCTCTTCATCTTTAAGATCTTTAAATCTTGAAGGAATTACATTAAGTAAAATACTTGTATCTAAGATATTATCATAGAATGAAAAATCATTTGAAGAAATAAAATCTATACCTGCATCTTTTTGTTCTAACCAATGTTTTTTTCTAATATTTGAAGCTTCATTTTTTAAAGTTTCGTAAGAAGACTCACCAGACCAATATAATTCTAAAGCAATCTTTAATTCTCTTTTTTCACCAATTCTTGGGAACGCTATTACATAGTTTTTTGACATTATTTATCCTTGTTTTTTAACAAATTTTTTTATTTTATTTTATTTTTTTATTATTTTTTGAAAACTCTATCGAAAAT
>JABSON010000203.1 GCA_013215915.1 Campylobacteraceae bacterium
ATAAGCTGTGTTTTTTTGTATTTCTTTTAAAACTTTTAATGATTCAATTTCTTGTAGAAGTAAGATATCTGCATTTAAATCATTTATAACTCTTAGAGTATTGTTTAATTTAATTGTATAGTTTTTTTCATTCCATAAATGTTTAGTATTAGGAATATATTCTTTATATTCACTTCCATCAAAATGTAGATCAAATAAGTTTTCAACATTATAAGAAGCTATTGTAAATTCAAAAGAATATAATTTAGTAAATAAAACAAATAGAAATATAATCTTTTTTATTATCATTAATAACTATAACAAAAATACAGTTAAAACAATAGTTAAAAGTTTTAGTATAAGAGCTAGACTCTTATACTAAATAAGTAGTCTTATTTTTTTGCATTAAGTCTTGATTGGTATTCGATAGGGTGATTACATACAGGGCAAGTTTTAGGTGGTTTCTTGCCTCTATGTATGTGTCCACATACTTCACATATCCATTCTTCGTCCTTATCATCACTTAAGAACTCACGACCTTGTTCTAATCTTTTTAATAACATTCTAAACATATTTTCATGTTCTATTTCAATTTTACCAATTCCTGCTAAAATTCTAGCTGCTTCTTTGTGTCCTTCTTCTTTTGCAATTGCTGCAAATTCAGGATACATAAATTCATTTTCGTAAGATTCGCCTTCAATAGCTTCTTTAATATTTCCAATAGTATCTTCAAAATCTTTTTCAATAGTCATCTTATTATAAAGTCTTAATTCTATTTTTGCATGAACTTTTTCATTATTAGCAGCTCTTTGGAAGTGTTCAGCTATATCTCTAAACCCTTCTTTTTGAGCAATTTTTGCATAATACTCATATCTATTTCTAGCCATAGATTCACCAGCAAATGCTTTTATTAGATTTACTTGTGTTAAATCTTTTGTAATCATTTCCATTTCTTTATTACAACAAGATAGTTTTACGTGTGTATTTCCAACTTCTTGTACTTCTACAAGGCAGCCACAGGAATTACATTTATATGATTGGTATTTTTTCATTATTCTATTCCTTTATCAAATGATAATTTTTATCTTTTAAGAATTGTAGTCCTATAATACTTAAAGGAAAATTATTATTATCTAATAATATATATTACTAAATAAAGATTTAGAATATTTATATTAGTATGTATTAATGAAATAGTGCATAATAATTTGTACTTAGTTAAATGGAGATAGAATGTATAGTCATAGTAATTTATTAAAAGAATATAGTTTAAAAGTAACACCACAACGTGTTGCAATTGTTGACGAATTATCTAAGCATGGACATATGAATATTGATGCTTTATATAAAGTTTTATTAGTTAAGTTTCCATCAATATCTTTAGCTACTATTTATAAAAATATCAATGCAATGATTGAAAAAGTATTTGTATCAGAAGTGAAAATTGCTGATAAAAAATCTGTTTATGAATTAATTAAAGAAGAACATTCACATATTGTTTGTTCATCATGTGGAAAAATAGAAGATATGAGTCTTGATTTATCTACTTTGATAGCAGAAGTTTCTAAAAATACTAAATTTGATATTAAAGATACTGCTTTATGCTTTTCTGGATTATGTAAAGATTGTAAAAATAAATAAAACATTTAGAGAAAAAATCTCTAAAATGTTTTACATTCCGTTTTGAATAACTAAAGCTAGTACTACCATTAAAACAATACCCGCACTTTTATTATAAAGTTTATTAGCAGTTATAAATACTAACATAAGTGATAATATAAAAGCAGCTGCAATATCAAAGAAATAAGCATTTAAATCTACATTTAAAGTATTTACAATTGAAGCTACTCCTAATACCATTGTAAAGTTAGCTACATTAGATCCAATAATATTTCCAATTGCTAAGTCAGCATTATTGTTTAGTGCTGCTTTAATAGAAATAGTAAGTTCTGGTAAAGAAGTTCCAAATGCAACTAAAAATAATCCAATCATCCATTCAGAAACACCAAATTCTCTTGCAAGTGCAGAAGCACTTTCAACTGCAAAATGTGCACCACCAACAGTAAATGCGAAACCTAAAACTAATAAAAGCCCTGATTTTGTCCAGTTGAATTTTGTATCATCTATTTCGTCAGATTCTTCAACTTGATTGGAAGTAATAAGAAATGTTAAATATGAAGCCATAAGAATTAAAAATAAAACTCCATCAAATGCTGTAAGTTTTCCATCTAAACTCATTAAAATAAAGATTAAAATTGGGAATAAAGACCAAGCCGAGTCTTTTGCAAATAAATCTCTTCTAGGTTTAATATTTTTGGCAATTAAAAATACTGATCCTAAAACTAATGAAATATTAAAAATTGTACTACCTATTACATTAGCAACTGCAATATCTCCACTTCCTTGAATAGATGCAGATACAGAAACAGCCATTTCTGGTAAAGATGTACCTAAAGCAACTAGAGTTGCACCAATCACAAAAGGTGAGATTTTATAATGAAGTGCAATTTTTTCACTTTCATTAATAATAAAATCAGCTCCATAAACTAAAGCACCCATTGAAAGTATAAAAATTAAAATATCCATATTATTGATTCCTTATAATTAAACTATCAGGTAACGAGAATTCTTTTATTAATTCTTCTTCTTTTAATCTATGCTCACCTTCATCTACTTCATGGTCAAACCCTAATAGGTGTAATAAACCATGAATAAATAAAAGTGTAAATTCATCATCATTTGAATGTTTATATAATTTAGCTTTTTCTTCCACAAAATCTATTGATATTATAATAGACCCTAAAGGCATATTATCAAAATCAAATTCTAAAGGAAAAGATAAAACGTCTGTTGCACTATCTTTTCCTCTATGCTCTTTATTTAAAGCTTGTATGTATTCGTTTTCACAAATAATTACTTCAATATCTTTATGTGTTAGTTTTTCTAAAATTTTTTCGCATAAATCTAAATTAATATCTAAATTTGTTTGATTCTCTAATTCAATCACTCTTTACCCTTATAATTTTGGGCATTATAGCAAAAAATAACAAAGTTTAAACTAAACTAAAACAGCTCAATCATTTTATGAACTTCATCTACATTATAAACTTGAAGTTTTAATTTAATATTTGGAACTTTAGCAATAATAGCTTTTTTTACACCCTGCGCCTGAGCTTCTTTTAGTCTTAAATCCATTGAAAATACTTCTTTTATTTCACCTGTTAAAGAAACTTCTCCAATAAATACTGATTCTTTTGAAATAGGTCTATCTCTAAAAGAAGAAATAATTGCAGCAATTACAGCTAAATCTGCAGAACTTTCTTTTATTTTTATTCCACCTGATATATTAATAAATACGTCATAATCATTTAAAGGTAATTCTAGTTTCTTCTCTAAAAGTGCTAAAAGCATATTTAATCTTGATAAATCAAATCCTGTAGAAGATCTTTTTGGATTTGGAAAATTAGATTCAGATACTAAAGCTTGAACTTCTAGAATTAAAGCTCTTGTTCCTTCCATAGCAACAGTTAAAGCAGAACCTGCTTGTGATTTTCTTTTATCAAAGAATTTAGATGCAATATCTTTAGCAGAAATCAAACCTTCATTTGTCATTTCAAAGATTCCAATTTCACTTGTTGATCCAAATCTATTTTTAAAAGCTCTTAACATACGAAGTTCTTTACTAGCTTCTCCTTCAAAGTATAAAACAGTATCAACCATATGTTCTAATACTCTTGGACCTGCAATTGAACCTTCTTTAGTGATATGTCCAATAATAAATATTGAAATATTAGTTTCTTTGGCTTTACGCATTAGCTCAAATGTAATTTCTCTTACTTGTGTAACAGAACCAGGTGAAGAAGTTAGGTTTGATGAGTACATTGTTTGAATTGAATCAATAATTACAACTTCATAATTTTCTCTTAATAATTCATCTTGAATTTCTTCTAATTTAATTTCTGGCAATAAATATAGGTTTTTATGATTAGCATCTAATCTATTAGCTCTTAGTTTAATTTGACCCATAGACTCTTCACCTGAAACATAAAGTACTTTTTTACCATTCTCAGCAATAGATCCAGCTACTTTTAAAAGTAAAGTGGATTTTCCAACACCTGGACTTCCCCCAATTAGTATTAAGGAACCAGGAACAACTCCACCACCTAAAACTAAATCAAACTCTTCATTATGAGATGAAAATCTTACAATATCATCTTGTTTTACTTCTGTAATAGGAGTAGCTTTAGAAGAAGTAGTTCTTACTTTAGATGTTTTTTTAAGAACTTCTTGTTGGTCTTGGTTTAATTCAATAAAAGAATCCCATCCTCCACAATCGGGACATTTTCCCATCCATTTACTTAGTTGGTATCCACAATGTTGACATTCAAATAATGATGTTTTCTTTTTAGCCATAATACGCCTTCTTCTTTTTATTCTTTATTATAAGCATAATACAATATAATTTGATTTATATTTAAATTTATTACAAATTGTAATAATAATAGGATTTTATATGATAATTTATGTTCACGGTTTTGCATCTTCTGCTTATTCAAAAAAATCAATACTTTTTAAAGATTATTTTAAAAATGATTTTCTTTATCCATCTTTGTCTTATATCCCACAACTTGCTATTAATACTTTAGAGCAGTTAATAGAATATTCTATTTTAAAAGGCGAAAAAGTTTCATTAATAGGATCTTCTTTAGGTGGATTTTATTGTATATATTTATCAAATAAATATAATCTAAAAACTGTTTTAATAAACCCAGCTATTTATCCTTATAAAACTTTAGACAAATTAGGAAAAGTATCTAATTATTATGATAATTCATATTTTGAGGTAAAACAAGAACACTTAGAATATTTAAAGAGCATTTTCCAAAATAAAATAAATGAAAAAAACTTTTTAACACTTTTGCAAAAAGGTGATGAAGTATTGGATTATAAAGAAGCTGAATCTTTTTTTATTAACAGTAACGTAATTATAGAAGAGGGAGGAAATCATAGTTTTGTAAATATAGATAATTATTTTAATAATATACAAAACTTTTTATCTTGTGTAAATTTATCATTTGATGAGTAATTCTAAAAATATTACTCATCTTTTATATAAACTAATAACTTTCTTTAATGGACATAGTTTACTTTTAACTCGATATTTAAGAATTAACAGTA
>JABSON010000204.1 GCA_013215915.1 Campylobacteraceae bacterium
TGAGAAATATTATGATTATAATATCCATTCCCTGAGTTTTTTTGAATTTTAGTAGAAGATTGAATTTCAATACTTAAATATGATGAAATATTATTAAGTGCTTGTTTTTTTGCTTGTTCTAACGAATATGCTGAACTAGTACCATAAAGATTATTTTTATCTTGTGCTGGTGAAGATAAAAACCAAGATGGAATATCTTGAGATTTTAATTTTTTTTGTGCACCTGTACAAGAAATAAATAAAAAACCTAGAAAAAGAACTAGAGTGAAATTAATGATGTTAGTTTGTTTCATAATTTATTATCCTTAATATATTTTTTGAATTATTTGGAGTAATTTAAGTTCTTTTTCATTACCCTCTTTAACACTTAACCAAGAAGAATTATCAGTAATTTCTTTACTTGCTTCTAGAATTAAATTTAATCTAACTTTATCGCAAGTTGATTTGTTTGTAAAAGGATCAATATTTTTTTCAAGTTTATAAACATTAAATAAATCACCTTCTTTAATTTGTTTATCTTTTCCATATGATGCTTGCACAATTATATTCTCATCATTTATTCTTAGTTGTTTTATGTATGCTTGAGCTGAAAAGTATTTAGCAAATTCTTTTGATAAAAAAGGCATAGATTTTGATACAGAATCTTTTATTCCACCAATAATTTCAGAATATGTAGGTGCCCCATTATTCCCTAAATTTGATTTTTCTTTTATTGTATGTGTAAATTTAATTGCACCTGTACTTACATCTATTATTTTCACTGTTAAAGATGTTTCTATATCAGTTCCATCTATAAGAGAAGTTAATAATCTAAAAGCTGCACCAATAGCTTGTAATTCTTGACTCTCTGTATTTTTTGTTACATCATGAACTGCTTGTGATGCTCCTGAATAATTTCTTGTATTTGTTTTTACATAATTTAGAGAACCAGTAATAATATATTGAACTCCAGATGCTTGTCCAAATTCAACTATTGAAGAAGGATCTAATAAACCTGAATCTTGTAATTTTAATTCTGCATCAACTTTATCCATATCAACTCTAGAAAAAAGTTGAGCTCCACCTGTTTGTAGAATTAAATTTTCCATTAATGGGATAATTGAAGATGATAATTTTGGATCAACAAATCTTTTTGTTTTATTTTTAGCAGCTTTGGCATTTGCTCCTATATATATAGGAGAAATTCCAATACCAAGTTTAAATGAAGAATTTTTATTATTTGTTTGAGCTTTTCCGTAAGATGTATTGTTTGTAAAATTAACAACGGCTACTTTAGGTAATGTTTGATTAAATTCATTTTTACAAATTTGAGGAATATACTCTTTTTGTAGGATTCTTTGTTTATATAATGATAAATTTATATTATTATTTCCACATCCAATAAAAGAAAAAAGAATAATAGCTGATGTTAATAAATAGATTTGTTTCATGTAAATTTCACTTTGTCCATATAGATTTTACTTTTTTCATATGCTATCATAAAGATGTTTATAATATATAAAAAGTTTATTATCTGAACTTTGAATTTATTTTATAATTTAGATATAGTTTTGTAAAAAGAGGAAGTTTATGAGTCAGCAAGAATTCTGGAATAAAAAATTTTTAAGAGATGGTTTTTTATATGGTAAAAAAGCAAATGAGTTTATTTTATCAACATATAAAAATTTTAATAAATCTAAACAAGTATTATGTGTTGGTGAAGGAGAAGGCCGAAATGCTATTTTTTTAGCTAAAAAAGGATTTGAAGTTATTGCAATTGATGCTTCTGATGTTGCATTAAATAAATTAGAAGGATTTGCTAAAGAAGAAAATGTTGAAGTTCAAACTATTTGTTCTGATTTAAATGAATGGACTCCTTACAAAAAATATGGAGCTATTGTTGCATCTTTTTTTCACGTTAACGCTGAAGAAAAAGAATCTATATTTTCAAAACTTGAAGACTCTTTAAACTCAAAAGGTTTTTTAGTACTAGAAGTTTTTTCAAAAAATCAAATTAATTATTCTTCTGGAGGTCCAAAAGATTTAGATTTATTATATTCAGTAGAAGAATTAGAAAATATTTTTAATCACTCACTTATTCATAAATTAGAAGAAGTTATTATTGATTTAGATGAAGGAAAAGCTCATCAAGGAAAAGCTTCAGTAATTAGATTAATATTACAAAAGAATTAAATAAAGTATTAATACTTTATTTAATTCTATCTTCAATTAGTTTTACAATATTACTTGTATCTTCTTTAGAGATTAAACCAGATTTTTTAAATAATAGTTCCCCATTTTTATTAAAAAGTAAAACATTGTAATCGTCATCTTTTAAATTCCATTTATTTACAAAAACTTTTTTATTATCTTTTACATATATAGTATGTGGAAAGTTTTTCTGTTTTTTCTCTAAACCACTTTCAATAGCAAAATTTGGAATCCAAGTTGCATCTAAATTGATTACTACAATTGAATTATATTTTGATCTATCATATTCTTTTGCTTTTATAAATTCTGTGAATTCATTATTTAAATCTTTTACATCTGGATCTATATAAAAGAATAAATATACTTTTTCTTTTATAATAGATGTTGAGAATTTTTCTCCAGATATTAATCCACCTAAGTCTTTTTCTAATAATACTTCTTTTGGAACTTCATTTAATTTAATATCAGCAAACACAGTTGATATTAATAAAGATGCTATAAGTAAAATCTTTTTCATTTTAAACCTTAATTTTTTTTACATTTTAGCATTATTCTTAATAATTAAGTATTTGTAGAAAAGTGCATAATATTTCTATATTTAGATATTCCCAAAAATCGAAGTATGTTTTATAATACAAACATAAAAAAACAAAGGAATAATATGGAATTTTCATATCATAATCCTACAGCCATTGAATTTGGTTTAGGAAAAATATCTGCTTTATCTACTTTAATAGCTAAAGATCAAAAAGTACTACTAGTTTATGGTGGTGGGTCAATCAAAAAAAATGGTGTATATGATCAAGTTATCAAAGCTTTAGAAAATCATACATTTGTTGAATTTTCAGGTGTTGAAGTAAATCCAAGTATTGAAACAATGAATAAAGCATTAGAAATTGTAAAATCAGAAAAAATTGATTTTGTACTTGCTGTTGGTGGTGGTTCAGTAATTGATGGCTGTAAATATTTAGTAGCTGCTGCTAAATATGATGGTGATGCATGGGATTTCTTAGATGGAAGTGCTGAAGTAGAAGCTGCTTTACCTTTAGGTGTTGTTTTAACTCTAGCTGCAACTGGAAGTGAATCAAATAACTTAACTGTAGTATCTAAAAGAGAAACAGATGAAAAAAGAATGTATTTCTCAAACTTTTCATACCCACAGTTTGCAATTATGGATCCAAGTGTTTTAGGAACATTAAGTGATACACAATTAGCAAATGGTTTAGTTGATGCATTTATGCATACATCTGAGCAATATATTACTTACCCAACATCTTCATTAGTAAATGATGGATATGCTGAAACATTATTTAGAGGATTAGCTCAATTAGCTAAAACTTGGGAAGATAGAAGAACTTTAAAATGGCAAGAAAACTTAATGTATATTGCTAATCAAGCATTAAACTTCCAAATAGGTAATGGTGTTCCACAAGATTGGTCAACTCACTTAATTGGTCATGAATTAACTGCATTTTATGGGCTTGACCATGCTAAATCTTTAGCTGTTGTTTTACCTCATTTATTAAGAGTAATGATGGATGATAAAGGTGAAAAGATTTCACAAATGGGTGAAAAAGTATTTGGAATTGCAAATGATAATGAAGCAGTAATTGTAGCAATTGAAAAAATGATTACATCAGTTGGAATTTCAATCAAATTATCTGATTATGAAATTGATGCACAAGATGTAGTTATTTCAAGAGTTACAAAAGCCTTAGAAGAGCATGGATATACTGCTATAGGTGAAAAAGGAAATGTAACATTAGATAAAGTTTCTAAAATATTAACAATGTCTATGAACTAATTTTATTTCTTCCTAAAAGAAGCTTTGGCTTCTTTTGGCGGATATAAAAAATAAGATTTAAACTCTCGTGAAAACAAAGATACGTTTTCATATCCTACTTCGTAAGCTGTATCATTTACTTGATAATTTAATTTAGACAATAGATTATGTGCTTTATTTAATCTAATCTTTTTAATATATTGTAAAGGAGTATGTGAAGTAATCTTTTTAAAATATGTATGAAATGAAGAAACACTCATCTCAACATTACGTGCTAGTGTTGGTATGTCTAAGTGCTGTGAATAATTATCGTGAATATTTTTTAAAGCATTAGCAATTTTTGCTTCATGATTTGAATTTAAAAACATTTTATATAAAAAAGATGAATTTTCACCTACAACAATTCTATAATAAAGTTCTCTTAAAATTGAATCTCCCAAAATTTTAGATTCTTCTTTTGAATCTAAAATTTTAAGTAGTTTAAGTGCTAAATCTTCAATATCAGTAGTTAATTTATCTGAAAATATACCAATAGAGTGTGTATTATCATTTTCTATTTCTTTTTTTTGAACTAAATCAAGAATCTCATACATTACTTTTTTATCAATAGATATAATTAAACAAACAAATGGTTCTTCTTCTGTTGCGTATGTTTCACATTCTAAAGGTAGTGTAGTTGGAACAACTAAATAATTATTGCAATCATATGTAAGTGTATTAGCTCCAAGGTGTCCAATTTTTTTTCCTTGTAAAACAAGTATTAAACATAAGTCATAAATGAATAATGATTTTTTATCATAATATGATGTTTTATATATTTTAACTTTTTCTAAGTTTGTATCAAATAGACCATCTTCTTTTGATATGTTATTTGCTTTTATTATAATCTCTTTTTTCATACTTATCCAACTTAACTCTATTTTTTTTATTATACTAAAACACATTTTTTTAAATATACACAATTATACAAATTATATGCACAATTATGCAAAGTACTATAATTTAGCAAATAAAATAAAGAATTTTCTAATTTAAGCTAGATTTATGCTTGAACCCTTGACATCTAAAGCCCATTACCCTATAATTCCCATCCAAATCAAGTGTGACACACACGAAGATATGGATGATCTTTAACAACTTAA
>JABSON010000205.1 GCA_013215915.1 Campylobacteraceae bacterium
GTCAAGCTCTTCATCGCTGATAATACTGCAGGGTCCCCTTGACGGAAACGTAGGCCGTTGCCAGATTTAAGTTTTTTTTACAAAGCTTTATCTTATTCAACTATTGCAGTTGTTTAAGGTAAAGCTTTTTTTTTGCACTTTTTTTACTGTCTTTATCATTTATTCTTTAGTTTTAAATATTGATCTTCTAATGTGAATCTACATATGATAATAATTGTTACTTGAGTTAAATAGATATGTTTATTATAAGAGTTATAATAATGAAGTATATTATTAGTATAAATACTTAAATTATAAAAGAAGAAAGAAGTTACTCTTTTTCTTCTTTTTCTTGAATTTCTTCTTTTACTAATTCATCATCTTTATGTTCTCTATGTTCTTTAGAATTCTTTTTAATACCTTCTAATTCAATATTTAATGCATTAGATGAAATTGCTACTTCTGTTAATGTAATGATTAAAGAGATAGCCATAGATGCTAAAGAGACAGCAAATACAATTTGACCTTCTATTGAATATTCTAAAAATATTAAAAACATTGAAACTGTACATAAAAAAAGTGCTGATGCTCCAAAGAGTTGCATCCATTTTATTAGTTCAATTCTTTTTTTTAGATTTTTTATTTGTTTTGTAGCTTTATATACTTTTCCACTCTGTGCATTTTGACTTAGACCACGAATAAGTTGACCTAGTGCTAAAAATCTACTAGTATAGGCTAATAACAGTAATGATATTGCGGGAAATAATAAAGCTGGAGTAGTTACTGCTAATTGCATAATAATCCTTTAGCTATTTATTGTATTTTTTATATTTAAATGAATATCATTTAAATATAAAAATTATTTAGAAATTATTTTTTAGTTGATTTAGTTGCTTTTGTTGTTTTAGTTTTTTTAGCTTTTTTCTTAACTTTTTTCTTTTTAGCTTCTTTTCTTTTATTAAAAGCTTTTTTATCAGCTATTTTTGCTAATTTCTTTTTACTTGGTTTTTTGTTATCTTTTGGTTTTCTAGGTTTTTTAGTGATAACTTTTTTTTCGTTCTTTTCTTCATTTTGAAAAGGTGTTACTTCTATTTCTTCTGACATTCTAATCCTTTTTGTATATTTGCAATTATATCTCTTTTTTATAGTTTTTTGCAAGTTTTTTGATAATATTTATCTAATCTTCATCAATATTTATATCAAATAAAACAGATACACCATAATCGATATCTAAAGCTATATATTTTCTGTATTTTACTTTTTTAAATGTTTTTTTATTGTTCTCAAATCTTATCTTTTTAGAAGATAATTCTACAATTACGTCTTCTTGATTTAAAATTCCTCTTACATCAGAATGTTTTAGCCAATAACCATATCTTCCTAAAGCATTTTGCCAAATCTTAAATGAACAAGTTGAATCTTTTGTTAATTCAAACATTTCACCTTCATCTTCTGTTGTCCACTTTGCATTAGAACAAGCATATAGTTCAACTTTTTTACCAGATACTTCTTTTTTTCTAACTTCTAAATTTCCATTATCACAAGAAGGGCATTTTCCCAATATTCTTAGTTTTGACATTTATTTACCTATTATTATTTGTCTAATTATATCAAAAATATATTATTTAATTAATTTTATAACATTTTGCAATATTATTCATTTTATTTATCTTTAATGCTATAATTTTAAAAAAAGGATTTCTTTGATAATCTTAGATTTTGAAACAAACTCAAGTAATGAAAAAGATGTAATTGAGTTAGCTGCAGTAAAATTAATAGTTGAAAATGGTGAATATAAAATAATTGATAAGTTTCATAGATATTATTTATCTAGATGGGATGTTAACCCTTATTCTTATGCTGTTCATAAGTTAAGTCCTGAGAAAATATTAAAACATAGAAATAATGCTACATATGCTTCTTATTATCAAGAAGATGAAGACTTTGTAAACTTTTGTAAAAATACTAAAACTCTAGTTGCTCATAATATTTCATTTGAACTTAGACATTTAAAAGGTTTAGTAGAATTTTCTAATCATTTTTGTACGATGAAAGAAAATAAACATATAGTTAAAGCATTAAATAAGAATGCAAGAATTAAAAATCCTAAATTAGATGAAACTTGTTTATTTTATGGAATTGATTTTGATCCAGATTCTTATCATAGTGCAACTTATGATGTTAGTAAAACATATGAAATTTTAAAAAAGATGAAAATAATAATCTAAGGAAAAATATATGCATAAAATTATAAATATTATTAAAACTAAATTAGACCTAGACGAAAAAATTATAAAAAATATTATTGATTTATTAGAAGATGGTTGTACTATTGCTTTTATTGCTAGATATAGAAAAGATTTAACTGGCAATGCTAGTGATGAAGTTTTAATTAAATTCCAAGAATTATATGAATATTCTCAAAAACTATTAAAACGAAAAGAAGAAATTCTTAATTTATTAAAAGAAAAAGAAGTATTAACTCAAAGTTTAGAAAAACAAATAAATGAAGCAATGAGCAGAAGTCTATTAGATGATATATATGAACCTTTTAAAGGTGTTAAAAGTACAAGAGCAGACTTTGCTATTAAAAATAATTTAAAGCCATTGGCCTCTTATATATCTTCTATGAGATTTTCAAAAGAAGATGTTTTAAAAAAAGCAAAACAATATATAAATGATAATATTAAAGATGTAAATTCAGCTATTGAATCTTCTTTAGATATTATTGCTTTAGACTACTCTCAAGATTTAAAAGTAAAAGATGGGTTACGAAAAAACCTTGAAAATCACTCTCTTCTTAAAACTAAAAAAACAAAAACATTTAATGAAAATGGTTTATATAAAGATCTAAAAGAGTTCTCACTAAAAGCTAAATATATTAAATCATATAAACTTCTAGCAATTTTACGAGCTGTAAATGAAAAAGAAATATCTTTAAAAATTGAAGTAGATGAAGAATATTTAATAAATGGAATTAAAGAATATAGAATTCCTAGATTTGCTAATACTTCAAGTGAATATGTTTTAAAAGCATATACTGATGGATTAAAAAGACTTCTTTTGCCATCACTTAAAAGAGAATTTTTATCAAAACTTAAAAACAAAGCAAGTGATGATGCAATTGAAGTTTTTGCAAAGAATTTAAAAGAACTTTTAATCTCGCCACCTTTAGTTAAACAAGTTATTTTAGGAATGGATCCTGGTTATAGAACAGGTTGTAAATTAGCAGTAATTGATGCCAATGGTAAATACCTTGATTCTAATGTAATTTATTTATTATCACAAACTCAAGAGCTTAAATCAAAAGATATAGTAATGGAGCTAATTAAAAAACATAATATAACTTGTTTTGCAATTGGTAATGGTACTGCTTCAAAAGAAACAGCTACATTTGCATCAAGTTTAATAAAAGAGAAGAATTTAGATATTAAATATGCAGTTGTAAGTGAAATTGGAGCTTCTATTTATTCAGCTTCTAAAATTGCTCAAGAAGAATATCCAGATTTAGATGTAACAATTAGAGGAGCTATTTCTATTGCTCAAAGATTAAGAGATCCAATGTCTGCTCTAGTTAAAATTGATCCTAAATCTTTAGGAGTAGGGCAGTATCAACATGATGTTAATCAAAGTGATTTAAATAAAAAACTTCAAGATGTAACTTACTCACTTGTAAATAAAGTAGGAGTTGATCTTAATTCTGCTTCATATAAATTATTATCATTTATATCAGGAATTTCTGAAAAACTTGCTAAAAATATTATTCTTTATAAAAATGAAATTAATATATTTAAGAAAAAAGAAGAATTATTAAAAGTGAAAGGTTTAGGTGCAAAAGCATATGAACAATGTGTTGGATTCTTAAGAATAAAAGATGGACATAGTTTTTTAGATAATAGTGGAATTCATCCTGAGAATTATAAACTTGCAAAAGAACTTAAATCTAATTATGATTTAAATAATATTTCAAAAAATGAAAAAGATATTTTAACTAATAAATATTCTTGCGGACTTGAGAGTTTAAATGATATTATAAATGAATTGTTAAAACCAGGTTTTGATCCAAGAGAAGAATTAGAACAAATATCTTTTTGTGAAGAAATTAAAAGTTTTGAAGAACTAAAAGTTGATGATATTATTTCAGGAGTTGTGAGAAATATTACTGACTTTGGAGCATTTGTAGATATTGGTTTAAAAAATGATGCATTATTACATATTTCACAAATTAGTGAAAAAAGAATTACTTCTATTATGGATGTTTTATCTGTAAATCAACAGTTAAAGAAAATTAGAATACTTGAGCTTGATGTAGAAAAACAAAGAATATCATTAAGTCTAAAAGAAATATAGATATAATAAATAAAGAAAATATTTTAAGGCTAAAATATGGTAACAAAACTAAGTGTAAATCAAGAACAAGCATATATGATTGGTAATTCTTTAAATATTAATTGGAATGAAGTAGATGTACATCAATTCAGACGAGGTTTAGAAGTTGAACTTGAGCATGGTCTTGTAGATGAAGAAACTGATGTAACTCATAATGATATGATTTTAACAGGAAAAATAGCACTAGCGCATTTAAATGAGCTTCCTGATTATTATTCTAGATTAGAATTAATTGAGAGTGCTCAGTTTTCTGCAAGTGATAGTTTTTCTATTGATACAAGTCCTTCAAAGAGTACTTTAAATAAATCTTTATATACAGGTTTAATTTTTGGAGCAGCGTTAATGGTTTTAGGAAAATATATTCAAAATAAAAAAGAAGAATCTTAAATTAAGACTCTTCTTTTTCTAATAAATCAATTTTAATTACATGCTTATCTAAAGCTTTTTTAATTTCTTTATGCTCACCTTGAGCTAAAGAATATAATTCATTTATATATAAGACAGGAAGAACAATATCTCTATTTGAAATTTTTTCTAAAAAAGAAATATTATTATCAAAAAGATAAAAATGTTCTATTGTATCTACAAGTAAAAAATCAGCACCTTGATCATATGCATCTAAAATAATCTCAGCTGCTAATTTATATGTAAAATTCTTATTTTCATTAAATGTATTTAAAGCTAAATCATTATTTCTTGAAGATAAATTTAATTGTTTTAT
>JABSON010000206.1 GCA_013215915.1 Campylobacteraceae bacterium
TAAATACAAGAAGTATTTATTGTTAGGTGTAATACTTACCTTTAATTTTTACTCCGTAGATATATCTAGATATAGATGTAATATATTGCAAATGTGAGAAATTTTATATTTTTTAGTTCTAAAATAGATTTCCTACTTATTCCTATTAAAATATCTATAGTTTTACATCAATATATTCATTTAAAAGTTTTATTGCAATCTCAATATTTATTTATTTATTATTTTTCTTGTGAGAAAGCTTTTCAAAATTTTGTTTTGAACATTCATCAAAGCAGATTAATCAGCTTTAAAATATCTAGTTTTCTAAAACAAACTCTTTTGCCAAAACTTTCATAATTTAAGATTTGTATTTCAATAATTATTTTTTATCATAATCTATACTGATTTTATATCTACAGAAGTATATTTAAGACCTTTAATCATAGGTAATTTAAAAGGATCTACTTTTTAAAGCATAGTCTGCCTTAACATCTAAAAGTTCATTTCTAAAATTTTATATTTATACACTAAATATAAATATATTTAATAATCTCTATAAAATTATTTAATATAAAAAAAGCTTAGAACTGTAACTATTTGTGCATTTACTACACATTATATTTATTATTATTATAATAATTATAAATTTAATTTGTTTGCTTTTTAGAGCTTGTTATACTTCTATATTAAATTTTAGGAGTGAACATATGAAGAATATGAAACATAATTTTGTTTTATTACTATTTTTATTACCTATATTCTCATTTGGGGCTGAAATGGGAATAGATCATGCTATAGATAGTTTTTTTAATACTTATTTATCTTGGTTTGCAAATACTATTTTTATGGGTATAGAAGTTGAAGATGGAGTTAAATTTCCATTAATTGTA
The DNA here is from genome assembly GCA_013215915.1 of Campylobacteraceae bacterium. Classification (GTDB taxonomy): domain Bacteria; phylum Campylobacterota; class Campylobacteria; order Campylobacterales; family Arcobacteraceae; genus NORP36. The sequence continues at coordinate 870 of JABSON010000206.1, forward strand.
GGATGGTTAGTTATTGCGGCACTTGTATTTACAGTATATTTTGGTTTTGTACAATTTAGAAGATTTAAATTATCAATTGATATTGTTTCGGGAAAATACACAGATCCAAATGAAAAAGCAAAAGGTGAAGTATCACATTTTCAAGCACTAGCTACTGCATTATCAGGAACAGTGGGACTTGGTAATATTGCAGGAGTTGGAGTTGCTTTAGCAATTGGTGGACCTGGAGCTACATTTTGGATGATATTATGTGGTTTATTAGGAATGTCTGCTAAGTTTGCTGAGTGTACTCTAGGTGTTAAATATAGAAATGAACATGCAGATGGAACAGTATCTGGTGGACCTATGTATTATTTAGAAAAAGGATTCGCGCAAAGAGGAAGAGTGAAAATTGGTAAAACTTTAGCTATTGCTTTTGCTATTATGACTATTTTATCTTCTTTAGGTGCAGGAAATATGTTCCAAGGAAATCAAGCAAATGCTATGATTGTTCAAACTTTTGGACTTGATGCTGGATATGCTTGGGTTACTGGTGTTATTATGGCCTTACTAGTTGCTTCTGTAATTATAGGGGGTATGCCTTCAATTGCGAATGTAACTTCAAAACTAGTTCCTTTTATGGCATTTATTTATATATCTATGTCATTAATTGTTTTAATTTCTCATTATGATCAAATTGGATCTGCAATTTATTTAATCTTTAATGGTGCATTTACTGGAGAAGGTGTTGCGGGTGGATTTATTGGTGCATTAATTCAAGGTTTAAAAAGAGCAACATTCTCAAATGAAGCAGGTGTTGGTTCAGCTGCAATTGCACATTCTGCTGTTAAAACAAAAGAACCTGTTACTGAAGGTTTAGTTTCACTACTTGAACCATTTATTGATACAGTTATTATTTGTACTATGACTGCTTTAGTTATTACTATTTCTGGTATGAATACAGGTGAATTATCAGGAGTTAATTTAACTTCTGCTGCATTTACTGAAACTTCAAGTATTTTTGAATACTTATTAACTGTAGTAGTTGTTTTATTTGCTTTCTCTACTATGATTTCTTGGTCATATTATGGGCTTAAAGCTTGGACTTATTTATTTGGTCAAGGTAAAACTTGTGAAAACATATATAAAACTATGTTTTGTGTATTTGTAGTTATTGGAGCATCTGTTAGTTTTGGAGCAGTTATTGACTTCTCTGATGCCGCAATGTTTGCAATGTCTATTTTTAATATTATTGGTTTATATTATTTAATGCCAATTATAAAAGAAGAATTAAACTCTTATTTAAGAAGAATTGATTCTGGTGAAATCAAAAAATATAGATAAACTACACTTCCTCTAAGTCTTTTAGAGGAAGTTCTTATTAAATTTTCCAATTTATCTTTACATTTACTTCAAATATAGTATAATTCTACAAATGAAATAGAAGGATACTATTTGAACGTAGATATTACAAAAATTGCTAATGTTATTTTATACATGTTGCATAAAGAAGTTAAAAATTTAAATGATAGAAAATTAACTATCATGCTTTTTCTAATGGATTATAACCACCTTAAGTTTTGTGGAACAAAATTATTCCATGAAGAATATATTAAAACTGCAAGAAACCCTGACGCTGTATTATTAGGTGAAATATTTGATATTATTGCTAATGGTGAGGATTTAGAGGAAGAAGATGCAAGACTTTTTATTATTCAAGAATTACTAGAATTTATTGATATTGAAATTGTTGAGAAAAAAACATTTATTGAATTACAATTTGTTAAAATGGATGAAGAATTTGATTCTTCTTTATTTTCAGAAGATGAATTAAAAACTATTTATAAAGTTGTTTCAAATTATGGTGAAGCATCTGCTAGAAGTATTGCAAATACTTGTTTTAAACTTGAAGATGTAAGAAAAACAAATAATGGTGACATTATTATCTAAATAGAAAAACCCTTTGGGTTTTCCTATTTAAACACTTTTCCTGTTCTTAAAGAATAAGCTATATCATCTCGTCCATTCTGACTAGCTCTTAAAGCTGCTTTCTCGTAATCATAAGATATTCTCACTAATTCAATATTGTAATTTTCATCGCTAAGATCTAAAATTATATATGTAGCTTCTGTATAATTATTTTCAATAATATGACTTTTTGGATAATCATTTATATATGCTTGTATTCCTGCACTACCTGGATTAATTACTACTTGTTTATTAGATAAATTAATACATCTTGGTTTTAAAGAATTTCCACAAAAAACAAATCTACTTTCTACATCATCAATTAATTCAATAATCTTTTTCTCATCTCTTAATACACTTTGATTATTTATTACTTCTTCTAATAAATATAAAGAATCATTATGCTGAGTTCCATGAGTTATATATACATCATCATTAATAAATTTCTCAAAAGGAAGATCTTGTATCCAATATAAAACTTCTTCACCTAAGTCTTCGTACACATATTTTAATGTTTTATCTTTTTCTAGGGCATGTTCTGAAGCTTCAAGAATTTTCCTATCTTCATCTCCACATATATTAATAAAATTATTCTTTTTTAATAAATCAAATGTTGCTCTAGGTTCAATCGCTCCGTAAAATGAGTCTCCTAGATTTATCATTAAATCTACTTCTTTATTTTTTGCATCTTTTATAATTTCTTCTAAAGCATAAACATTAGATTTTATATCAGATAAAATAGCTATTTTCATTCTTATCCTTCTCTTATTATCATAAAACATTATAACAAAATATATAACTCTAAATATATATGAATTTTTTCTAGATAATAAAAATAGCACAAATAATGCAAACTTTGAAGAAAATGCATTAAATATTGAAAATATAATAGAAAGCATATTTAAGAATCTTGATAATATTCTTGAATCTACTTAAATATAACAATCTTCTGGTTTTATTGAAAAAGCACCTATGAACTTATTTTTGTTGCCAAAATATGTGTAGTTTAGATTAATTCCATTACTTGGGAATATTTTCATTTCGGCTGTTGTACACACTTGTTGTCTTACATATGGTTTTAATATTCTTTTTAAATTCAAAAAGTTTATTTCTTCTTTTATATAATTAACTAAAATATATTTATACGTAATATTTTTATACTCACCAATTACATTTATTAATTTTGTTTCTTTATCAACATAAAGAGGAAGAGTTTTATTAATAAAAGAAGCTATTTCTTTTAAATATTTAGAAGATTGAAATGTTTCTTTATTTGGAATAGATGAGGAATATAAAAAAACAGTAGTAATTAATAGTATTAAAATCTTTTTCATAAAAAATCCTTCAATAAAATAATATTATAAATTATATCATACGTTATTATAGTTAGTTATTAAAGTTTAATTTCTGAATTTTATCATAAAGATAAATATCTTTATAAAAGAATAATTTATTGTTTTTTATTACAACTGTTAAATAAGTAATATGAATAGGTAAATATTTACTTAAAGATATAGTTTTTGTTAACTCTTTATCATATGATCTTTTTACACTTCTATATGATTTTCTAGTATAGTTTGTAGAAATATGTTTAACTAGAGATAAAGGATGCTCAAGTCTAATGCAGCCATGACTAATAACTCTAATTTTTTCTTTATTTATTTTAAATCTCCAACTCCCAATTGTATCATGCATATAAACAGCATAAGAGTTTTTAAATAAGAATTTCACCCTACCCATTCCATTTGAAGATGAAGGTAATTGAATAAATTTATAAGGTATATATCTTACATTCTTTTTTAAATATTTTTTCCAGTTAATATCTTCAAACTTATACTCTTTTGAACTTAAATTATAGTTTTTTCTAATTACTATATTTTTTTTCTTCAAATAGTTTTTATCTTTTAATGATTTTGGTATTACCGAACTTGCAGCTATTGAATCGGGAATATTCCAAGTAGGGTTAATTATAAAATGAGAAAGTTTACTAGATAATATTGGTGTTTGAGAAGAATATGCACCAATAACTGTTCCAAAACTTTTAATTAGTTTTGAGTTTTCATAAAACTTAAAATCATATGAGGGTATGTTTAATTGAATAAAACTATTACTTTTATAATCTTTTAATAGTTTTAATCTTTCAATATTAACTCTTAAAAGATATAATTGTTTTTTGTTTAAACTTTTATCATTTAACTTATTTATTAATTTAAAAAAATATGGATGAGTAGGAGTATATTTTTTTAATA
>JABSON010000207.1 GCA_013215915.1 Campylobacteraceae bacterium
TGATTATTGATAGTAAAACTGTTAATAATTCATTTTGAACAACTGACTTCGAATATATGTATCATAGCTTGTCTTTTGTTCTTTGTTGACAATGTATAAAGTCATGACGCTAGCAAAGTTAATAATAAATGAACTAATCAATAATAATGAGTTCTTATATAAAAAGAATTCAATGATATTTGTATTAGCTTTAGATAATTTTTATTTAGTTATTGATTTTGAAAACATAAAAAATGAAAATAAAATGAATAAAACATTTATCAAAATGTTTTTAGATACTTCAAGGATTATTCTAAATAATTTAGATACAAATAGAAGAATAATTAATGAACAAGAAGAACTTCTAGGTATTCTAAATAAATTAATACAAAAAAAATCTAATACTACAGCTTCTCATTTAAATAGAGTTTCTAAAATAGTTTATATTATTGCAAAATCTTATGGTTTATCAGAAGATGATTCAAAAGAACTAGAACTTGCTTCTTCAATGCATGATATTGGAAAAATTGATTTAGATGGAAAATTACTTGATAAGAAACATATTAATAAAGAAGAAGAAGTCATAATTCAAAAACACACACAAGCAGGATATAACTTACTTAAATCTTCATCTACTTCATTATTAAAACAAGCTGCCATAATAGCTTATGAACATCATGAATTTTGGGATGGAAGTGGATATCCCAGACACTTAAAAGAAGAAGAAATACACTTATACGCAAGAATTACATCAATTGCTGATTTTTATGACTCCTTAAGAATTCCTAGAAACTCTAATAAAGAATGGCCTTTATATGATGCAATTAATTTTTTAAAGAAAAATAGAAACATACTTTTTGAAGCCTCATTAGTTGATATTTTAATTAATAATATTAATGAAATAGAGAAAATCATAACAACATAATAAAATTAAACTTAAAAAAAGAATTAAAAAGATTATTTTTTAATAATTTTTATAATTCTTGATGTATAATTTAATAATAAAGAAAAAGGAGATACTATGAAAAATTCAAATATTAAAACAACTAATGATTTATTTGATAATTTTACAAATAATTATGTAAATAATACATTCTTAAATTATTTACATAAAGGAAAATATCTAAATATCTCAGTTTCAACTTTCAGATCTAATGTTTTATGTCTTGCGTCAAATTTAAAAGAACTAGGTATTAAAGAAAATGATAAAGTTGGTATTTTTGCAACATCATCTCCTTTTTGGTTAATTTTTGATTTTGCAATTCATCAATTAGGTGCTATTTCAGTTCCAATTTTTGCAAATATTTCAAATAAAAATCTTAATTTTGAAATAAATGATGCAAATATTACATACATTTTTATAGATGATGAATCAAGATTAAAAGATATTAAAAAAGATTTAATAGTTATTACTCATAATTTTATAATTATAAAAGAAAATTATTATGATTTAAATACTTTGATTAAAGAGGAAAATCATCTTGAAGGTTTTCAATCATATAAAGCAGATGAAGAAGATATATTTTCAATTATATATACAAGTGGAAATACAGGAACGCCTAAAGGAGTTATGTTATCTCACAAAAATATACTTTCACAAATTAATGATATTTCTTCACTTATTAATTTAAAAGAACATGAAATAATATTAAGTTTATTACCCTTGGCTCATATTTTTGAGAGAACTATTATGTCATTTTATTTGTCACATGCAGTATCTGTATATTTTGTGGATGAAATAACAAATACAGGAAATTTACTTAAAATTGTAAGACCTACAATTATGACTGCAGTTCCAAGATTATTAGATAAAATTTTTAACAAAATTAAATTAAACATCTCTTCAAAACCTCTAATTTCAAGAATTATAGGATTACTAGCTTTTTCATACGCTATGAAATATGACATAAATAAAGATTCATTTTTATTTAAACTATTTGATAAATTAGTATATATAAAACTAAGAGAAATATTTGGGTCAAGATTAGAAACATTGGTTTCTGGTGGAGCTCCTTTAAATAAATCTGTTTGTAATTTTTTTAATAATATTGGAATTAGTATTTACCAAGGTTATGGATTAAGTGAGTTCTCACCTGTAATCTCAAGTAATTATCCAGGAAGTAATAAAATTGGTTCTTGTGGAAAAGTTCTTCCTTCCGTTGAAATAAAATTTTTAGATAAAGAGATTTTGGCTCGTGGGCCATCTGTTATGAAAGGTTATTTAAATCAAAAAAAATTAACAAAAGAAACAATTGATCAAGAAGGCTGGTTACATACAGGTGATATTGGTTATTTAGATGAAGATAAATATTTATATGTAAATTCTAGAAAAAAAGAGATTTATAAAACTTCTACTGGTCAATATGTAAATACTATTTTCATTGAACAAGAATTATCAAAAAACTCATATATTGAGTTTGCTATTATTTTTGCAAATAACAGAAAATACGTATCTGCTCTACTTTTTGTGGATAAAGAAAAGTTTTTAGCTCAAAAAGAATATGATAACATTGAAGAATATTATTCAAAATCTAGTATTTTAAATAATATAGAAAAACATATAAATAAAACAAATAAGAAATTAAATAATTGGGAAAATGTTATAAAGTATAAATTAATTACAAAAGAGATATCTATAGAAAATGGTGAATTAACACCATCTATGAAAATTTGTCGAAATAAAATAGAGGAACTATATGTTGATGAAATAAATACTATGTATTAGGAGAGAGTCATGAAAGAAAAAATCGTAATAATTAATGGATTAAGGTCACCAATTGCAAAATCAAATGGATTATTAAAAGATGTGTCTGCTGATAACATGGCAGCAATAATTTCAAAAGAATTAGTTTTAAGATCTGGAATTTCTTATGATAAATTTGATGAAGTTATAATTGGAAATGTAGCTCAAGATGCTGCTTGTGCAAATGTTGCTAGAGTAATATCCATGAAAGCTGGTTTTTCTCAATATATTCCTGCTTATACAGTGCATAGAAATTGTGCATCTGGAATGCAAGCAATATCATCAGCAATTGAGAAAATACATTCAGGTCAGGGAAAATTATATTTAGTTGGTGGAGTTGAATCAATGAGTTCAATACCCCTCCTTTATTCAAATAAATTTAAAGAATTTATGACTTCATTAACATATGCAAAATCTACAATGCAAAAGTTAAAAATAATATCTTCTTTTAAACCATCTTATTTAAAACCTATAATTGCTTTAATTTCTGGTTTAACAGATCCCATATCGGGAAAAATAATGGGTATTACGGCTGAGAATTTAGCTAATGAATTTAAAATTTCTAGAGAAGAACAAGATGAGTATTCTCTTTTATCACATATTAAAGCTCAAAAAGCTCAAGAAGATAATGTTTTAGGAGATGAAGTCCATCCTATAATAACAAAAGAGACAACTTTTTATAAAGATGATGGAATTAGATATGGACAAAATATTAAAGCATTAAATAAACTAAGACCTATATTTGATAGAACTTGTGGAAGCGTTACTGCTGGTAATTCATCTCAAGTTTCAGATGGAGCTTGTATGTTAATTGTAAGTACTGAGTCTTATGCAAAAGAATTAGGTTGTGAGATTTTAGGATATGTAAAAGATTATGCTTATGCTGGACTTGATGCATCAAGAATGGGATTAGGTCCAATATATGCTACAAAAAAATTATTTGATAAAACTAAAACTAAATTAGAAGATATTGATTTAATAGAAATGAATGAAGCATTTTCAGCTCAAGCAATAGCAAATATAAAAGCTTTTAAATCAAATAAATTTTGTAAAATAGCTTTTGGAACAGAAGCATTGGGTGAAATAAATGAAAAAATATTAAATATAAATGGTGGAGCTATTGCTTTAGGTCATCCTGTTGGAATGAGTGGAGCTAGAATAGTTCTTACTGCTTTAAAACAATTAAAGAAAAATAATAAAAAAAGAGCATTAGCTACCTTATGTGTTGGTGGTGGACAAGGTGCATCTTTTTTATTGGAGGTTTAAGATGAAAAATTTAAATTTGAAACTAAGTGTCAAAGATGACATAGCTACAATTCTATTTGATATGAAGGACTCAAAAGTAAATATTTTATCTTTTAGCGTTTTAGAAGAATTAAGTATTTTATTAGATGAAATAAATAAAAACAAAGATTTAAAAGTTTTATTATTAAAAAGTGCTAAAAAGAATAACTTTATAGCAGGTGCTAATATTAAAGAAATTCAAGCTTTTAAAAGCGAAAAAGATGTTTATGATACTTTATTACAAGGTCATGAAGTTTTAAACAAACTTGAGAACTTAAAAATTCCAAGCATTGTTTATATTAATGGATCTTGTTTAGGAGGTGGACTTGAACTAGTACTTGCTTGTACGTATAGAATTGCAAGTACTAATGATAAAACTATATTTTCATTTCCAGAAATTAAATTAGGATTTTTCCCAGGACTTGCAGGAACACAAAGAGCTCCTAAACTTTTAGGACTTGTAAATGCTTTAGATTTAATTCTATCTGCAAAAAAAATAGATGCAAAAAAAGCATTAAGAATAAAATTAGTAAATGAAGTTTTTGCTCAAGGACAAGAAGAATTTAAAATCAAAAAATTCATAGAAAATGTAATTGATAAAAAAGTAAAAGTAGTAAATAAATCTTCTTTTATTGAATATATTCCTTTTATTAGAAATATAATTTATAAAAAAGCTTATCAAAGCTTGGAGAAAAAAGTAAATAAAGATTTTAAAGCACCTTATAAAGCTTTAGAAGTAATAGCTGCAACTTACAAAAAAGTATCTTTTAAAGAAGCTATTAAATTAGAAGCAAAAGAGTTTTCAAAATTAGCTATGAGTGCTCAATCAAAATATTTAATTAATCTGTTTTTTACTTTTGAGAAATTAAATAAAAACTATGAAAAAACTGAAAATAAAATTGAATCATCAGTGATTATAGGTAATGGAGTTATGGCTAAAGGAATTATCTTTTTATTCAGCAAATACTTAAAAGAAGTAAGAATAAAAGTAAGAAATTTAGATCAAATCCAAAATA